>NZ_JBYNAH010000018.1:8348-33222 GCF_059781815.1 Salipiger sp.
GATCCCAACGGCGATCCGGTCGAGGATGAGGACACCAACACGGTGGACATCGACCAGACCAAGGCGATCGAGCTCGAAAAGACCGGGGCCTTCCTGGACGACAACGGCAACGGCCGCGCGGATGTGGGCGAGACCATCACCTACAGCTTCACCGCGACCAACACCGGCACGGTGACGCTGACGGATGTGGCGGTGAGCGACCCGCTGATCGGCGCGGTGACGCCCGTCGCGGGCGATGCGGATCTCGACGGCGACGTGGACGTGCTCGCGGTCGGTGCGAGCGCCTCCTTCACCGGCAGCTATGCCATCACCCAGGAGGATATCGACGCCGGGATCGTGGAGAACCTCGCCGAGGTCTGCGCCATCGCGCCGGACGGCAGCGAGGTCTGCGACGACGATCCGCATGACGAGGATCTGCCGCAGGACCCGTCGATCGCGGTGGTGAAGGACAACACCGGCGTCGATGACCTCGACGGCAATGGCGACGATGCCGGCGACGAGATCGTCTACAGCTACGCGGTCACCAATGACGGCAACGTCACGCTCTTCGACGTCACCGCTATCGACGACCTGCTCGGCGCGATCAGCCTGACCAGCGGGCTTACCGACGAGGACAATGATGGCGTGGCCGACGACCTCGCGGTGGGTGCCACCGCCTACGGCACCGCGACCGAGACGCTCGATCAGACCCAGGTCGATGCGGGCAGTGTGACCAACGTGGTCACCGCCGCCGGCACCGATCCCAACGGCGATCCGGTCGAGGATGAGGACACCAACACGGTGGACATCGACCGCAATCCGGCGATCGAGGTGATCAAGGCCAATGACGGGGTCGTCGATCTGGACGGCAACGGCGACGACGCCGGTGACAGTATCGGCTACAGCTACGTCGTCACCAACACCGGCAACGTCACGCTCTTCGACGTCACGGCCGACGACGATCTGCTGGGGTCGATCCTGCTCACCACCGGTCTGACCGACGAGGACGGCGACGGCGTCGCCGATGACCTCGCGGTCGGGGCTTCGGCGGAGGGTACGGCGACCGAAATCCTCGACCAGGCGCAGGTGGACAACGGGATCGTGGTCAACGTGGTCACGGCCGAAGGCACCGGCGCGAACGGGCAGGATGTGTCGGATCAGGACAGCAACGAGGTTCTGGTCATCCGGGATCCCAGCATCTCGATCTCGAAGGTGACCACCCATGAAGGCACCGAGGGCGACGGGCTCACGGGCGTCGTCGCGGGGGACCTCGTCGGCTGGAAATACTATGTAACAAACACCGGCAACGTGACGCTGACGGATCCGTCCATCGTTGACGATCACGGCCCGTTCGATCCCGATTTCGGGACCGGTGACGGCGGCATCGTCGAGGTCATGACCGGTGGGTGGAATGTTGGCGACAGCAACGAAAACGGCATCTTCGACGTGGGCGAGCAGTGGGTCTATGTCTCGAGCTTCGAGCTCGAGGTGCCGGACAACCTGATCTCCTACACCAACGAGGCGACAGCAACGGCTGAGACCACGGTCGAACCGCAGCAGGTGAGCGACAGCGACACCAGCGGCTTCGCCCTTCTGCCGCCGGGCATGGTCACCAACTCGGCGCTGTGCGATTTCGGCGAGGTCTTCCAGGTCAACTTCTCGCCGGATCAGGACGGCACCTTCACCCAGAACTCAACCAACCCCGGTCAGTATTTCTACAATACGATCTTCGACTACGACCAGGAGTTCACCAACGGGGACGGGACGGACAACGTCCTGACGATGAAGATCCCGGACGGGTTCGTGCTGCAGAGCGGCGATCCCAATTTCGAGAATGCCGTGCATGTCTATGACAGTGTCTCGGTCGAGTTCGACGCCGAGGGCAACATTTGCCTCATCCCCGGCGCGGAGATCAGTCGCGACCTCTACAGCGTGTCCTTCCAGTACAACCCGGACGGCACAATGGAGGCGATCGTCAATTTTGGCGACAGCGATCTGACCGGGCTCACCTACGTCAATATCCACCTCGATTACGAGACCAAGGGCAGCGACGGATGGGAGCCCAAGGATGATGTGGACGCCGTGAACGGCAACCCGCCGGATGGCTATGAGCTGGACGGCATTCAGGATGGCTGGAGTTACGACTTCGACGCCATGCTGACGGATGGCGCTGACACCAGCGACACCGACTTCGGCGACAGTGTCATGAACGACAACGTCTTCAAACCCTTCAAGCAATCGGGGTTCGGCGGCTACGTCTGGTCAGATGACACGGGCACCGAGGATGCGATCTACGAAACCGGAGAAGGGATCGAGGGCGCTCTGGTTCTGATCTTCGACAGCAACGGCAACGAAGTCGACAGCATGGTGACCGATGAGGACGGCTGGTGGTATTCCGGCTTCACCCACAAGGGCAAGCAGGCCTCCTATACCGTGGAGCTCCACGCAGACGGCACCGATGACGGCGCCGGGACCGAGGACGCCACGGCGATCGCCACGCTCGGCAAAGGGGACAAGTTCGACTCCGTCCACTTCTATGAGGATGATCTGGACCAGTTCCACTCCCTCGAAGTCGCCTGAGGCGCGTTGCCAGCAAACGGTGCGGAGCGGTTCACACCCCCCAAGCGGCACCGCCGCTCCGGCCGGAGGCGCGACCCATCCCCGACGGGTCGCGCCGTTTTCAAGTCGCGCCGTTTTCAACGAGTAGACGAGAGTAGATCCATGTCAGAGTCCATCTTCAACAACGGGGAATTGCTCAGATCAGACCAGCATGCTGCGCTGCGCTTCCGTCCCAACACCGGTTATGCGCCCTGGGCCGGGGAGGCGACCGCGCCGCTGACCCTAGCGGAGTTCACCGCCTCGGTCGGGGTGTTTCCGATCCTCTTCGCACGCGGCTCGGAGGGGCCAGCGCCGGTGGCGCTGATGGGCCTCAGCCGCGGCGAAAACCTTTTCGTGACCGAGGACGGGAGTTGGACGGCGCGCTACATTCCCGGCCATTTCAGGCAGCTGCCCTTCTTCAACACAGAGGTTCGCGACACCGGCAAGGTGGTGCTCTCCATTCTCCCGGAGCACGACGCCTTTTCCGGTGGCGCGGACAGCGTGCCGCTATTTGAAAGCGACGGCGCACCGAGCGCTTTCCTGGCGAAGGTCATGGTGTTCACGCGGCAGCAGTACGACCATGCCCGGACGACCCGGGTGTTCTGCAATCTTCTGGTCGAGTTGGAGTTGCTGACCCTGGTGACCGGCAAGGTCGAGGTGCCGGGGCAGGGGGCAAGGAGATTGCGCGGGTTCTGGATGGTCGATCGGAAGAAGCTGAAAGCCCTGCCCGATACCCGGCTCGCCGAGCTCGAACGGAGCGGTGCGCTTGAGGCAATTCACCTGCATTGGGCGTCGATCCGCAATCTCGAAGGGCTTGCGGCGCGCATCGCGCAAGAGAGGGGCGGCGTACCGATTGCGCCGCCGCTGACCTCGGTCAGTTCGATTGCGCATCAGCTTTCCGCACCGCTGCACTGAGGGGGCGACGATGAAACCGCAAAGCCCCCTGAGCGTCGTCTTGCGCGCGATCCGCGGTCAGATGGCCTCGCTGCTCCTGCTCAGCCTGTTGGCCAACCTGCTGCTACTCACGAGTTCCATCTACATGCTTCAGGTCTTCGACCGGGTACTGGCAAGCGGATCGGTCGGCACCCTGACATGGCTCAGCGTGATCGCCGCCGCCGCACTCGTCGCCTTCGGGCTGCTCGAGCTGGCGCGGCGCCGGATGCTGGCACGCATCGGGTCGTGGACCGAAGCCGAGCTCGCTCCCGAGGTCATGTCGCGATCGCTGGCGCAGCGGCTCAAGGACGGGCGCGCGGATGCGGATGTCTCGGACATCGCGGATATCCGGAGCTTTCACTCCGGCGAGGCGCTGCTGGCGTTTCTCGACGCGCCCTGGACGCCGGTCTTTCTGCTGGTGATCTGGCTCATGCATCCGCTTCTCGGCGCAATCGCGGTTGGCGCGGCGCTGGTGCTCTTTGCCATCGCCGTGCTCAACGATCTGCTCACGCGTGCACCGCTTGCAGAAACCGCAGGGGAAGTGCGGCGAAACAGATCGGATGCTGGCGTATACATGGAGCACGCCGACACGCTTGCCGCGCTTGGCATGATCGGGGGCACGACGCGGCGCTGGCACCGGCAGATGCGGGCGCTTGAACAGCAGAGCAGCGGTGCGCAGGGCCTGTCGATCTTCCTGCTCTCCGCGTCTCGCAGTCTGCGCATGGTGGTGCAGGTGGTGATCCTAGGGACCGGCGCGTGGCTGGTCCTACAGAATGAGCTCACGGCGGGTGGTATGATCGCTGCCTCGATCATCCTCTCGCGAGCGCTGGCACCGGTCGAACGCGCGCTCACCGCGTGGCGCAGCTACGGCTCCTATCGTCGGGCCCGCAGGAGGCTCGAGGCGCTGTTCCGCGCCCAGCCGGACGGCGAGCGGAGGATCGAGTTGCCGCGCCCGGACGGCCGCATTGAGGTCACGGGGCTTCGCTATCACGCCCCGGGCACCGGAGAGCCAATCCTCAAATCACTGAATTTCCGGCTTCCGGCGGGCAAGACGCTGGCCATCATCGGGCCCTCCGGCTCGGGCAAGTCCTCTCTGTGCCGCTGTCTCGTGGGCGCATGGACGCCGAGTTTCGGCGTGGTGCGCCTTGATGGCGCCGACCTTTCGGAGTGGGACAGTGACTCGCGCGGTCGGTATCTCGGGTACCTGCCGCAGACCGTGAGGCTGTTTTCCGGCACCATCGCCGAGAACATTGCCCGGCTGGGCGAGCCTGAGGACATGGCCGTGCTCGACGCCGCGCGGCGCTGCGGCACGCATGAGATGATCCTGGCGCTGCCAGAAGGGTATGAAACCCGCACTGGCCCCTATTCGGACCTTCTCTCCGGCGGGCAAAAGCAGCGCATCGCGATGGCGCGGGCGCTCTATGGCGACCCTGCGGTGGTGGCGCTGGACGAACCTGATAGCAATCTAGACGGCAACGGCGAGATGGCCCTCGCAGCGATGATGAAGGATCTCAGGGAGCGTGGCCGAACGGTCATCTTCGTCTCCCACGCGCCGGCTCTGCTACGGCATGCGGACCTGGTCATGGTGCTGAAGGATGGCGCCATCGCGCGCTTCGGCCCGCGCGACGAGATCCTCACCGCGATGATGAAGAACAGTGCGCCAGCCGAGCGCAAGGTGGTGGAGGCGAGGGGCTGAGATGGAAGAGTTGAAGCTCTGGGCCGAAACCGCTGCGAGTCGACTTTCCGGCTGGTGGGAGGTGCGCAGCGATACGTTGCGTGCCGCGGCCTTCAGGCTGCGCGACGGTTCTGCGCAACCCGACGACTATCTCCTGACGGGTGCGGCGATCCTCTTGACCTGTGTCCTGGTCATACTGTCGGTCGCTGCGATCCGGCGCCTCGCGGCGCCGGACGGCTTCAAGCCCAGCGTGGCGCTCTCCAGCAAGACACGCGGCCCAAAGTGGTTCGGATACGCGGTGGCATTGTTGTTCTTCGGCGTCTTCGGGGGCTGGGCGGCCTACGCGCCGCTGTCAGGGGCAACGCTTGCAAACGGGGTGGTCAATCCCGATGGTCGGCGCAAGACGGTGCAGCATCTCGAGGGCGGGATCATCCGTAGCATCCACGTTCGAGAGGGTGAGCGGGTCGCGGCCGGTGACGTGCTCGTCACGCTTGACACGCTGCGGGCCCGGGCGCGGCTCGAGGAGGTCCGCGAACGCATGGTGCATCTGCTTGCCACGCGCGCCCGGCTCGAGGCCGAGCTGGTCCGCGCCGACACAGTGTCCTTCCCGCTGGAGGAGATTTCGCAGCTTTCGTCCGAATCCGATGTCGCGATCGCAGCGCAGCGCCAGCTCTTCTCTGACCGGCGTGAGACGCAGACGTCGCGCGAGCGGATCCTCTCGAAGCGTATCGACCAACTTCGGGCCGAGATCGACGGGCTCGACGAGGTGATAGCAGCACAGGGTGAGCAGATCGACTACCTGCAGGAGGAAATCGACGTCAGCGCGAAACTTTTTGACAAGGGGCTGAACCGTCTGCCTCAGCTGCTTGCGCTGAAACGCGCGATGGCAGATCTCATCGCAAAGCGGGCTTTGAACCGCGCCACCGTCGCCCAACTCGAACAGCAGATCGGCGAAACTGAGCTTCAGCTGGTGGCGACACGTCAGCAGGGCGCAGAGGCGGTCAGCACTGAACTTGCTGATATCCGCAGCGAGCTCGTCACCTTGCGGTCGGTGCTTCCGGAACGGCTGGACGCCCTCGAACGGACTGTGGTCCTGGCGCCGATCTCCGGTCGGGTTCTGAACCTCCGTGTCACGACAGAGCAGGGGGGGGTCCTTGCCGCCGGCGGAGAGATCCTCGACATCGTGCCCGACGAGAGCCGTTTGCTGATCGACGCGCGGGTGCGACCGTCTGATATCGACACAGTCTATCCGGGGATGAAAGCGCGCGTGATCCTGAGCGCCTTCACGCAGCGCAACCTGCCGCGGCTCTACGGCACGGTCGATGTCGTGGCTGCGGACAGGTTGCTCGACGAGCGCACCGGCGAGCCGTACTTCCCCGTCAAGGTCGCGGTGCGCGAGGAGGACATTTCGGCGCTCGGCGACGAAATCGAGCTGACCTCGGGTATGTCCGCCGACGTTATGCTCCTGACCGGGGAGCGCACGCTCGGCGAATATCTCCTCAAGCCTTTCACAGACAGTCTGCGCCAAAGCTTTCGCGAAAGCTGAGCTCCGCGTAAAGGCGCGATCGGCCTATCGGATTGCGCGCCGCTTGCTGGCAGCCACGTTGCGCCAGGCCAGTTCCAGCAACTCGAGGTTCAGTTCCGGAGTACGGTCGAGATAACGGCATGCCGCCAAGATGTGCTGCAGGAGAAAGTTCGGGTGGGCGCCAGAGGTGACGAAATTCCTCTCCACGTATTTGCGACGGAAGAACTCGTCCATGACCTCGGCGTTCCACGCGATCGTGGTCCCTGCGCAGGCGCTTTGAAAGATTTCGAGATAGTCCTCCCGGCTTGGCGAAGGGACATGGATCTTGAAGTAGATCCGTCGTAGCGCTGCGTCGTCGCCGATCTCTTCGGGGATCAGGTTCGACGAAAAGACGACGAGTTGGTCGAATGGCACCGCGAACTTCTTCCCAGTGTGCAGCGACAGGATGTCGAAGCCCTTCTCAAGCGGCACAATCCATCTGTTTAGATAGGCTTGAGGCTCCTCGGCCTGCCTGCCAAAATCGTCGAGCACGAAGATCCCGCCTAGCGCCTTGAGATGCATCGGAGCCTCATAGAAACGCGCGGTCTCCTCAAAGCGCAGGTCGAGCATGTCCAAGGTCAGCTCGCCGCCCGCGATGACCACCGGGCGGCGGCAGGGCACCCAGCGCGGATCGATCGGGTCCGTATCGCGGGGCAGTTCGGCAACCTCGTGCTGTGTTTCATCGAAGAAACGAATGATTTGGTGGCCGACGAGGATCGCGTAGGGGAAACTCACCACATCCACGAAAGACGCACCGAGAGCCTCGGCGAGGGAGGTCTTGCCGTTGCCGGGCTCGCCATAGAGCAGCATGGAGCGACCAGAATTCACCGCCGGCCCGAGCTGAGCCTTCAGGATGTCGGGGATCACAAGATGCGAGAAGGCGCGGTCAAGCTCGGTTCGATGCACTTCCTCATGATTGATCGACTGGCGGCAGATCTGCTCTTCGAACATCTCGAGCGTCACCGGGGCGGGTCCTGTGTATTGCGACACAATCATCGCGTCCAGCGCCCAACTCTTGCCGCGGTCGGTGAGGCTGTAGCGGATGTCGGATTTGATGTCGGCGCTCTCGAGCCCCTGCGCTTCCACCAGCATCTTATCTGTCATCTGCTTGATGATTTGCCGGCAGACAAGCTTCGGCAGCTTGATGACATCGGCAATTTCGGCCGGAGTCATGACGCCACCGCTGTGCATGATCTTGGCCGTCAAACTGATCAGGAAACTTTCGTTCAATCCGGTCTCTGGGATGGTCTTCGGAGGCAAGGAGGGCAGGAAGGTCTGTGCGCGTCGGCTCCGAGTCTCGCCAGCAGCAGGATCGGCACTGACCTCTCGGGCGGAATTCTCCGCGGCACAATCGACCTCTGAACCGGAAGCCTCGGGCGGCTCCTCGATCGTGTCCTCCGACCTCGCATGCACCTCGGCTTCCTGAGGCTGTTCAGGTGTCCGGAGGTCTGGCTCAGCCGCGGATGCCGCCTTCGTTTTGTCGTCCGCCTTCTTGAAGAACTTCATTGCCCCAAAATCTCCCTTTCCATTCCCCGCGTATGCGGCGGGCGAAAGCACTCCCGACATCGTAGTTGTGACGGTCGCGATCACATACATATTTCTGAACGTGGCAGTGGCGAATCCGCTTTTAGAAAGCCGACTGAACCCCGAACCGCACGCCGATCTCGTCACTGTCGTATTGTCCGTAATCCGACTCCCTGCGTTCGCCGAAGAGCGTAAGTGTCGGAATGAAGCCATAGTAATCTAACTTGCGGAATTCGGCAGTTGCGCTGGCCGCATAGATGCGATCAAGCCGGCCCTCTCCAGCAATCGGACCGCGTTCGTAGTTCTTCTCGCCGGCGGCGATGCCGAATTCGAGTCCAACCCCCCATATCGGTTTGCCCAGCCTGAGCTGAGCGCTTCCGATCCAGCCATCATATTGCAGCGTGGACAGCCGGGAGCTGTTCCGAATGTGCGAGAGGTCGAGACTCAGCAGATGATCTGAAGTGCCGACGGTCGTCCGCCAGCCGACACCGAACTGCGAGGCCTCGGTATATGCGGTGCGGCTGTCGAGAGCGTCCTCCCACTTGAGACGGGCATTGATGGAAACCGCGCTCTTCTGATCAAGAGACCAGCTCTGTAAGGCTGCCAAGTTGACGTACTGCGTGTACGGGGTGCCGCCGTACCAAGTCCGACCAAAAGACAATGCCAGTTGGAACGGACGTTTGGGAGAGCCCGACAGCCCGCGGTGGGCAAGAATGACCCTGCCCGACGCAAAGGCGAAATCCTCGCCGCTGGCGTCCGGCGCCTCGTCCCTTGCTTCGTCCGACAGAGAGTAGTCGGAACGCGACAGCCCGAGGATCAGGTCGGTCTGGCTCCGAACACTCCCGCCACGCAACCTGTAGCGCAGGTTCAGGCCGCTCTGGTATTCCGTCCCCGATAGCGCGACGGCGCTACCCGAGAGCTGTGCATCCACCTCGCCGAAGATCGGGAGTTCGATGGTGCCGGTGGAACGCCGCGAGCCATTGTTGATATTCGAGACAGGTGCGACCGAGAAGGATAGATCAACATGCCACGGGTTGCGCGCACGGACGTAGCGATAGTCGCGCGCGGCGATCGTCTTGAGCCTGTCGTTCGGTGCAGCCTCGAGCGCCTGCCGTAACCGGAGTTGCGCTGTCATGTGGTTCCCGCGCGAACTTGCGATTTGGGCGCTGACCATCGCGGCGGCGAAACGCAGGTCGTTAGTCTTGGCAAGGCGCCGGAGAGTTGCCGCGGCTTCCGAGGCCTCGTCCCAAGCGCCGATCTCTCGAGCTGCGCGCGCGCGCAGCAGTTGCGCCTCGAAATCTTCAGCGTCGCGTGCGACTAACGCCTGAGCATAGCCGAGCGCGATTGAGGCGTAGCCGGAACGCAAGGCAAGCTCGGCTTCGGCGCGCAGGGCATCAGGAGACAGCTTCCTTCGTTCTGCGCCTGCATCTGGCGCAAGGGACAGCGCCAGACCAAGAGCGACCAGAAACGAGGGAACCAGCTTGCGAATGCGGGGCACTTCGCTCTCCTGCCGTTCTCAGCGCGACACCAAGAAGCCTCCGGTTTCGCGGATCGTTACATCATCAACTGTTGGACTGTCACTTTCGACGACAATTACGCCGACGATTTCCTCAGCGACGATGTCATTGTCAGCGCCGTTCGAGAGGACCGCATAGAATTTTCCGGACTCGAACGTCTCGTTGCCAATGAGGCTCGACGCGTTCCCTGTCATCTCGCCGTTCTTGTCGGCGACGCCTGGGCCGATGAAGAACTCAATAGCTGGCAGGGCGGCGAGCGTTGTCTCGTATTCGACCTCAAGGGCGTCGATATAGGCTTGCGTTATGTCGATACCGTTCGGAGCTAGGATGCGGCGATTGTGGATGGTTCCCATGACGCCATCACCTTCGTTGTAGTCCTCGAAGTCGATTGCGACCCGCGCATCCGCCGTCACGTATTCGAGGCCGCCTGTGCCCTTGAAGTCGCGGATGGCGGCATAACTTCCCGAATAGCTTGCCTGCCCGGTTTCAGGAATCGTGACCCCGTTGTGTCGTTGGTATACAAAGCCCCCGAACCCGTATTCCTGGAAGCCGCCGGTCCGGACGATGGCGAATTCGGTCTGGCCTGATTGGCTAAAGGCAAGGAGCGCCTTGTGCTGGAGCTGCGGGATGGGCGTTCCGTTCACCGGATCGGTCACAGTCGCGGTATTCTCGTAGAGAGCGAAGGGGCCGAGGCTCGCGACCTGATTGTCGCGATTGTAGACGTTGGCGCCATCGAAGGCGAGGTTGTCGACATAGAATGTGTCGCTGGCTTCGTCATATGCCGGCGAGCGGATCATACCGTTGCCTGACCCGTCTTCGGCTTCTCGGCGAAGAATGGATTTGCTGGCGGATGGGGCGTCAGTTCCCGGAAGAGCCCAGGCACTTCCGCCGCTGTCGCCCCCGTCGTCATCACCAGTGTCTCCCCCTGATCCCGCGGTATCGCCGCAGCCGGATAGGATGCAGCATGCGGCTGACAAGTATATTATTTTCTTGATCATATTAACACACGAAGCCCTCAACCTGTATCACAATAGGATTTGTTTGCATTGCAAAGCTGTCAACGAAAGAGTGTTCCATTCCGTGTTTTCCGGCTGCGCTGACGTACATGTGCCACCGCTGTTGCCGGGTCGCGGACCGCGACCTCGGTGGTGAGGCAGCCCCTGTCCTGCTGCGGCGGACGATGGAACAAGGGGAGTGAAAGCTGCCGATGTCGTGCCGACCTCATCACCGTTCGCAGTTTCCGATTCACGGGGTGGGCAAGCGACATGTGTGCAATATGCAACGTCCACATGTCGATTTGAGAGGCAGCAAAAAATATGGTCTGGAGCGCGCGCCCCTCGGATACCATCGGGGGAAGGCAGGAAAAGGGGAGGTGGAAAATGAGCAGCCACAAGATCGGCGCAGCCGCGCTAACCTTCATCTTGATGCTTGGGGCCTGCGAGAATGTCGCGCCTGGGGCATACTCGTCATACAGCGACTCCCCTGACTCGATCCGCGATACCGCGAGCCTCAATTTCTACCCGGACGATGAGCATCTGGTCTCGGCGAAGGTGCAGTTTCGCGAAGGGAACTACGGGAAATCGTATCAACTTTTTAAGAGCGCCCTCGACGTGGTGCCCGACGATCCCGCCGCGTGGTTGGGGTATGCCGCGAGCGCCGACATGTTGCGCCAGTTCGAACGAGCGGATTTCGCCTACCGCAAATTGCAGCCGGTCATCGGCAATCGGGTCGAATTCTTGAACAACTACGGCTACTCGATGCTGCTGCGAGGTGAGCTGATGACGGCCCGAAAACTCTTCCTCAAGGCTTACGAGATCGATCCGTCAAATCCAGTCACGGCGAATAACCTCGAGCTTCTGCGCAACTCCGTCACCTATCCGAAGCGCTCCGCCGGCGACCTTCGCGGCATCTGATAGGGCAGGCGGACGGCGTGGTGGTCATCGCGCTGATCGCCCAATTGGCGGTGTTGCCGCTCTTGTTCTGGATCGCGTGGCGCGACGTGCTGCTCCTGCGGATCCGCAACAACGCGGTTCTCATCCTGCTCGCCCTCTACATCCCGGCGCAAGGCGGCCTCGGCTTCCCGACAATCGGTAGCGACCTGTTCGCCGGCGCCGTGCTGTTTGGCCTCGGCTTCGTGTTGTGGATGCTTCGCGCCCTCGGCGCCGGAGACTCGAAACTGATGCTCCCGCTGGGCATGCATCTCGGCTTTGCCGGCTTGCTGCCCTTCGCCGTGCTGCTCCTGCTGATCTCGGTGCTGTTTTACGTCGCGATCACTGTTGCCTTCTGGATGAGGCTTGAACGCGGGCCCTGCGGCTGGCTTGCAAGCCTAAAGAGAACGGGCCGGGTTCCATACGGCTTGCCGTTGTGCGGGGCGGCGCTTCCGGTGCTTTTTGTCCGTTTTTTGATGCTGGCAGTCGCGCAATAATATTCCCAAAAATCTATAAATTTGATAAATTCAAAGAGTTCCACGGCGGTCGCGCCCGGCTCGTGGGTCAGGGCCGCTGTTCTTCAGAAGGTTTTGCCATGAAGTATTTGCGCGATCTCGAGGACGGTTATGTCCTCGTCATGTCCCTACTGCTGCTGCCTGCGTTCCTCGGCTTCGGACTTATTCTCATTGATATCGGGCGCGGCAACAATGCCCAAGCCGATCTTCAGGCCATCGCTGATTCAATGGCGCTGACCGGAGCGCGCGAACTAGACGGGCGCGCCACCCAGATTGATGACGCGCGTGCGGCAATGACGCAGCTGACCAATCCGCTTGGCATGCTGGTCGTGGATGGGGGAGAAGTGCAGTCGATCACCTATGCCTTGGACGACGACCGCTTCCAGGTGGTGTTTCTTGACGAGATACCGGCGCAGGACACGACTCCAATCGATGCGGCGTGGGTTGCGGCCCATGATGCGGAGACTCTTGGCACAGAACCCACGCATGTCTATGTGCGCGCCTATAGCGTGGCGAGCTTTTCCCTCGAGTTGATGTTCGACGGGCTCTTCTCCAGCCTCGGGGTGCCAGGTTCGTACCCCGTGGGAGCGGTGGCGGTCGCGACAGCGGACTCCGTTATCTGCGACATCCCACCGCTTTTCATATGCAACCCGTTCGAGTTCACCTCGGGCGGTCTCTACGATCCCGAAAACCTCCAGACACAGTTCTCGGCCGGGAACCTTCATGGGAGGCTTACGCGCTTGCATCCGGGTGGAGGAAACACGGCCTTCCCGGGCAACTTCGGGTTCCTGCAAATCGATGGCTCTACGGGCGCAAACGACATTCGGGACTACTTTGCCGGTGGGGGGGCGCCGCTCTGTGTTCGGCGAGCAGACACGGTAGACACCGCACCTGGTGCAAAGACGGATGTCGCGACTGGCATAAATATCCGGTTTGACGTTCTCCCGAACAATTACGGCACTCAGGGGCTGGAATATTATCCGGCCATAGCCGCGAACGTACGGAAAGGCTTTATTCCCGGAGGCAGTGGGCCCGGAGACGCTGGTTTCGACGACTGCGTTCCGAATGGCGCTGGCAACAATTCGTGGGGGGACGATCATGTCATCGACCTAGGTGCAGGCTGGCCAGTGGACGCCGAAGGGAATCCCTTGACGGACTCCTATACCGGCGCAGACGGGGAGAATGATGAGGTGTATGGGCTTCCCGACAACAACGTCATGATTCATCCCAATTCCACCACGGGTACGCCGGGCGCCTATATCGGAGCAGACTCGAACTGGCCTCTCCAAACCTATCTCAACAAGAATTACCCGGCGAACAATTTCGTGGTTGGTACAAGTGGAGAGGCAGTTGGGACGATCCAGGAGGGGGCCGTGACACACAACGTTTCGTCCTTTTCCGGGAGAATGCCCTCGCGCTATGACGTTTATCGCTGGGAGATAGCCGAGGGGCTCAACGGCGTCCGTGCGCCAACGCATGAGTCAGGGCTCCCGAACTGCCTTATTGACGACCACAACCGCCAGCTCACCTCTATCACTGCCGTCGATCCCGCGGTCGATCCGCGAGTCATGGTCGCAGCGGTGATCGATTGCGTACAAGAGGGCGAGGGCGGCTCCAATGCGTCGAGCGGCAACACAGATCTGACGGTGAACACCTACGCCAGCTTTTTCCTGGCGCGTCCGATGCGGTCCTGGTCGCCGAGCGCGGATCAGACAATCGATGTGGAGATTGTCGACATCCTCGGAGAGGGGGGGCGTGGTACGCTGGACGATCTCGTCAGGACCGAGGCCTATCTTGTTCGCTGACCGAATCAGTCGATTAAAGCGATTCTCCGAAAATGCAACCCATGGGAAAGTGATGCAAATCCCTACTCGCCTTCAACTATGTCGTGAAATGGCTCCACTCAGAAAAAAAGAAGCGGATTGTTACTTTTTTTGCCAAAAATATACCATTCTGATATGCGCCTCTTGAAATGTGACGGCTCTGTGTCACGCTGGTGTCATCAGTTAAGGCAAAGCGAGGCGAGAGTGAGGCGATCGTATCGGAGATCTCAACTGAGCAGTTTGGTGAGGACGTCCATGGTGGGCGTCTGGTGAACTTGGAGTTAAGAATATGACCGGAATTTCGTTTTATTTCTTTGACCTGATCCGCCGCTATAACAGCGAGGAAGATGGACTGGCGCTGACCGAATACCTTGTTCTGCTCGGGCTGCTGACCGCCGCGCTGATCGCTGCAATTATTGCCTTCGGCGGCGCACTCACGACTACGTGGGGAACGTGGACGACCTGGATCGGCACCAACCTGACCTCGCCGTAACACCCGCATCCGGAAGGTACGATCGTTGCGGGTGGTTCTAGCTGCGGACAACCCCTTTTCAGCGCGAACCCGCCCGCGACGATCAGCCGGAAGCGCCCCGAGACCTGTTCACAGTCAATGTGAAAAATCGGGACGCGAGACATAACCGTCATCGGTAGACGAACTTGACCGATGATGTTCTCAAGCCGGGCAGAAGGGCTCTAATGTATCATAGTGGTACACTTAGTCTATTTTCGAATTCTCAAATAAGCTTGGGGTCAAAAGGAACGGGTCATGCGTGTGTCAATGATTTTCAGTTTGTTTGTGGCGATCATTCTCGCCGGCATGGCTGTCTTCGTCGCCCGCGGCTGGCTCGCGGATCAGCGTCAAATTCTGACGACTGAGTTCGAGGTCAACGCGCCGGCTGACAACACTCCAGAGCGGACCATTCTCGTGGCGACGGAAGTCATCAGCTTTGGTGAGCGCCTTATCCCCAACAAGGTGCGCGTTATCGAGTGGTCCGGCGACATCGTTCCTGAGGGCGCCTTCGCGACGATCGATGAGCTTATTCCCGACGATCAGGAAGAAAACGCACGCTTTGCGCTGACCAACATGACGCCCGGAGAGCCAATTCTGGCGAGCAAGATCACCGAACCGGGCGTGCGCGCCAAGCTTTCAACTGCGCTGACACCCGGCTTCAAGGCAGTGTCGATCCGCGTGAATGATGTGCTTGGCGTTGCAGGTTTCGTCCTGCCGGGAGACCGGGTCGACATTCTTCTGACGCGTGACGAATATGTCGACGTGTTGCTGCAGGGCGTTCGGGTTCTGGCCATCGACCAAATCGCCGACGACCGCAAGGACAAACCCAGTGTCGTACGCACGGTGACCTTCGAGGTCAATACGACGGAAGCACAGAAGCTAGTGCTGGCGGGCAATGTTGGTCAGCTCTCCTTGGCGCTGCGCAACCTTGCCTCCACCGATGTCGAAGCGAGTGAACGCGTCACAATACAAGATCTTAGCGACCTGGATATCTCTGACGAACTCCTGCCCGAGCCAGAGCTTGTGTCAGCTCCAGGCGATGAGCGTCTGAGCGAACTCGAGGTGCTGCTGCGCAGCATGTCGGAGGGCATATCCGAGAAGCTTACCACCTTCGAGGAAAGGATGCGCGAGCCGGAGCCTGTCGTTGTCGAGAAGGTCGTCCCGGCCCCGTACCTTCCGCCGGCTAAAACAACGATCGGCGTCATAAGAAATGGCCTGCGCGATGAGTACAAAGTTGATCCAACAGAAGCCACGTCGTATGATTCGGATACGGTGGAGGAGCCCACGCTGGTGACGGTTATGTCGAATTGACTGTTCTATAAGGGACGTGGGGGACGTGAGAGCAGATAAAAACAGGCCCGAACAATGTATCATAATAATACGCCCCTGCGCTTTGGGAGAAGGTTCTCTTTCTGTGCTGACTCCTTGATCGCAATCGGACTGGCCCTGGTCACGCTCATTTCAGCGACGACACTGGTTCAGGCGCAGACCCGCGATATCATTATCGACGACGGCGTCGTGTCGAAGGTCGAGATTGCACCAAGCACTACACTTACGGTCCGGACGAACATGCCGTTTGCTGACATTCTGGTCGGGGATAGCGCCATTGCAGATGTATTTCCACTCACGGACACATCTCTTTACATTCAGGCCAAGACGGCGGGTATGACCAATATTACGCTCTACTCCGTCGACAAACAGCTCATCGAGGTGATCGACGTCCGTGTAAGGACCGATTTCTCGGAGCTGGTAAATGCAATCAGGCGCGCCGTTCCAAGCGCGCAGGTGAGCGTCCTGAATGTCAACAACCGTATCCGCCTCTCTGGTCAGGTGAAGAACAATGTCGACAAGCAACGGGTCCTTGAGATTGCCGCGCAGTTCAGCTCCGACCCGGTGATCGACGCCCTCACGGTCGCGAGCGCTCAGCAGGTAGAGCTTGACGTAAGGATCCTCGAAGTCGAGCGCAACTCCGGGCGCAATCTCGGGGTTGATCTGACCGGGACACGGTCGAGCGGTGAAACGGCATTCACCACGAACGGGGCGGCGATCAACGCGGAGGGTGGAACCCCCTTTGGCTCCGCGGTGGGAGAGTTGCTCGAGATCTCCGGTTTCCAGATCGACATTGTCATCAATGCCCTGGAGGAGAAGGGGCTCGCACGGCGTCTGGCGAACCCGAAACTGGTTACAACCAGCGGGATCGAGGCGAATTTCGTGGTCGGCGGTGAAATTCCGATCCCCGAGGCATCCGTTAACGACAACGGTGTCGCTGTGCAGGGTACCGGTTACCGCGAATACGGCGTGCGTCTGAATTTCGTGCCGGTCGTCCTGGATGACCAGCTGATCAGCCTCAGGATCATGCCCGAGGTCTCCGACATCGATCCGTCGCTCACTGTCAACGGCCAGCCTGCATTCATCTCGCGGAAAGCCGAGACGACGGTCTCGCTGCGTAACGGGCAGAGTTTCGCGATCGCTGGTCTCCTCCAGGCGAACAACGCGCGCAACACCTCGCAGCTGCCGTGGCTCGGCCAGATCCCGATCCTAGGGACTCTTTTCAGCTCGCGCAGCTTCCAGAAACGGGAGTCCGATCTCGTCATCCTCGTGACGCCACGGCTCGTCGCACCGGTTGGTCCTGACACGCCGCTGCGCTCGCCGCTCGACACCACGAGGTCCTCGAACGATGTCGAACTGTTCCTGCTGGGGATGCTCGAAGTCGACAAGAAATTGTTGCGCCGGTTCCGTGAGGGTTATGGCGTCGTCGGGCCGTACGGCCACATGATTGATCTGGAGTTCGAAGATGGCGTCATCGAGAAAAAGTGACATCGCGCGGTTCGTCGGTGCTTGCGGCGTCGCGTTGCTTCTCGCGGGCTGCGGGGCTGCAGACTACCTGAACCATTGGGACAGGGTGTCCGGACGCGCGGGCGACGCACACATGGCCAATACCGCAATTCAGGAGCTCGAGACATGGCCTCCGGCGGCATACGAAACGACGGTGGGACATGGCGGCTGAGGATTTCGCGCTTAGTTTGTTTTGAAGAGGTCGGGGGGCTTCAGTTAGTTAAGGTAACCAAGTCTTTGACATGAGACAGAAGGTGACATTGGGGTTTGCCAAGGACGAGCGCGGAGCGGTGCTCATCGAAGCTTTGCTGGTCTTTCCGGTCTTGACGCTTTTGTCCTTTTCGATTCTCGAGTTCGGTTATCTCATGTGGGAGCGTCAGCAACTCGCGGCAGGTGTCCGTGACGCCGCCCGCTATTGGTCGCGCTGCCGTCCGGACATTGCCCTTGTCTACGAAGCGACCTGCAACGAGGCGACGGCCCGCAACATTGCCTTTTACGGGACGCCCGCCCCGGGCGACAGCGACCCTAGGCGCGTCCCCTTCTGGGACAGTGAAGGCACTTTGCTGTTCACCCCTGCAAAGGCCGACTTGGCAACACTGCCGCAGGCTTCCGATCTCGTAAGCGTGGTCGGATCCGTTCCGTATCACGGTTCGCCCGCATTTTCGGCAATTTTTGATGGCACCATTACGATCAGCTACTCTCTTGAGATGAGGCAGATAGGATGGTGAGCCTCCGGACCCTTGCCAAGTCATACTGGGCCGACCGCTCGGGGTTGTCGCTGACCGAGGGTCTGATCGTCCTGCCGGTCTTGCTGCTGGTCATGGCAGCGGGGGTCGAGGTCAGCATCGTCATGTATCAGTGGAACCAGACGGTGAAAGCCCTGCAGGTCGGCACGCGCATCGCGGTTGTATCTGATCCGATCGCCGACATCAGCCTTCTCGAGACCTATCCCGAAGACAGTCAGACCGGAGACCCCTTGCCGATCTCCTCGGCGGCGTCGGTGAGCTGCCGGGGCAACACCTGCATCGAGGCAGAACTCGACCGACTCTATTTCGGCAGCGACGGCACCTGCGGGGGTCAGTCCTCCGGCCTGATCGGAATGTGCGATGTCGCGAGTTTCCTGCCAGCGAACAATATCCGCATCACCTACACCCGTGCCGACCTTGGCTATGTCGGCCATCCCCGAGGCCCTGTCGTCACCGTAACGCTGGAGGTCGAGGACCTTTTTTTCGACTTTCTTCTGCTCGACGACATTTTGCGGTTCTTCCAGCCGCTCGGCACTCCCGAAGGTATCGCGATGCCCCCCCACAGGGTCGCGTATACCAGTGAAGATCTGTGTAGCGAGGCTTCGTGCTCATGAAAATCAGTACCGAACAGGCACTCAACATGTCGAAGAACACGATGACCCGAATCCTCCTGATCTCGGGGGAGGGCGCGGAAAATGCCGAGATCGAGATGCTCGTAGAGGCCTCTCCGCGCATCATCGTCTCTCCCGTCCAGCGCTCGTGGATAAAGACGGAGCTGAACGGCGATGCCGGCGATATGATTGTCGTGAACATCGCCGAGATGACGGAGCAAGAGATCGAGCTGCTGTCGGATATTCGGGCCGTTGTCCCAAATATGCCTCTCATCGTGGCGTCACCCTCCCTGACCTCCGAGGAAACGCGGCGGCTCTTCAAGTTCAACATCCACGACTGGATGCCGAAGCCCGTCAGCGGCGACGATCTGATGGAGAGCATCTTCAAGGGTGTTCGGTCGCGCAAGGTCTCGAGCAACCGTGTCCACGCGGTGGTGTCTTCGGTGGGTGGCGTCGGGGCCACGACACTCGCGATCTCAATGACCGACATCGCCGCGACGCGACTGTTCCGGAAGAGTTCCGTGGCTCTGTTCGATCTAGATTTCTCCTTGGGTGACTGCAGTTACGCGGTGAACATGATCAATGGCTACAACCTCGCGAGTGTCGCCGCGACTCCGCGTCGGATCGATAGCGAGTTCATTCGCGTCATCCAGCAACGCCACGAGAACGGCTTCTTTCTCTACTCGTTCAAGCGCCCGGAGCTGAACTCGGAACTCAACGGATACGAACTGGTCCTTCGCATGCTTGACGCAGTGAGCGTCGAGCACGACCATACCTTCGTCGACATCCCCTACTACGAGACCGAGTGGAAGTCCGACGTGCTCTCGGCGGTGAATACATGTACGCTGGTCACAGAGCTGAACCTGCCCGCGCTTAAGCACACGGTCGACATGATCGACCGGATCAAGGAGCTGAGGGGCACGAACTTCCCCTTGCGCGTCGTCGTGAACAAATACCAGTCGAGCATGTTCGGACAGCGCATCTCGAAGAAACGCCTCGCAGGTCTCTTCGAGGATGTTCCTATTGTTTATCTTCCGGTCGCGACATCGCAGATAGGCGAGGCGGTGGACCGTGGCGTTCTTCCGAGCGCGATTTCGAAGCGCTCGAGCTTCCTTAAGGCGCTGCACAAGTACATGAAGAGCATCGAGCTCGTGGAGGCGCCCGCATGAAAGCGCCAGCCTACCCGAACCGACGGATCTTCCTCGGCGGTCTTGCGGCCGGTCTTCTGATTGCCAGTGCCGGGCAGAAGGCTCTCGCGGGCTCGGCCGGCGTGCCGCGCAGCCATGGGAAACGCACGGCAGTGGTGGTCTCTTACCCCAGCTCGGAACGACCGGGCACGCTTATCATATCCAACACCGACCGAACGCTGCATCGGGTGCTCGGCGGCGGCAAGGCCGAGCGCTACCAGATATCGGTCGGACGCGACGGATTTCTTTGGAGCGGCACCACTTATGTGGGTGTCAAGAAAGAATGGCCGGGTTGGCGTCCGCCAGCCGAGATGCGCGGTCGAGATCCGTCACTCCCCGACTATGTCCCGCCTGGGCCCTACAACCCTTTGGGTGCGCGCGCCCTCTACCTCTACAGCGGTGGGCGCGACACACTTTACCGGATCCACGGCACCAACAGCGCCGAGACCGTCGGAGGCTACGAGACATCGGGCTGCTTCCGGCTCACGAACGCCGATGTTCTCGAATTGTTTTCAAAGGTCCCGACCGGCACCAAGGTAATTGTGCGCTGAGGCGCAGGGGAGGTACGCAGATGGTTGGCAGGTTCTACAGGAAAGCAAAGTCCGAACCGGAAGAGTCTGTACTTCCGGTTGCCCCCCTCCTGCTTGAGCCCGTGGAGACGGTTGCGGCCGCGCCGCGGCAGAGCAGCCCATCGGCGCTGCACAATCCCGAGGCCCCCGATTTCATCGACGAGCGTGTGACACTGCACCGCTATCTCATCGACAAGATCAACCTCTCCATTCTCGATACGATGGAGGAGGACGAGATCCACGCCGAATTGCGCCCCCTCGTGCGCGGCTATGCCAAGGACCACAATTTCCCACTGAGCGCGACCGAGCTCGACAAGCTGATCGACGATATCGGAAACGAGATGCTGGGCCTCGGCCCGATCGAGCCGCTGCTCGAAGATGACACCATCTCAGATATCCTGATTGTCGGCCCCAAGACGGTCTATGTCGAGCGCTTCGGCAAGCTCGAGCCGACGAAGGTCCGCTTCAAGGAC
The DNA here is from genome assembly GCF_059781815.1 of Salipiger sp. Taxonomy (NCBI): domain Bacteria; kingdom Pseudomonadati; phylum Pseudomonadota; class Alphaproteobacteria; order Rhodobacterales; family Roseobacteraceae; genus Salipiger; species Salipiger sp. The sequence continues at coordinate 29,337 of NZ_JBYNAH010000018.1, forward strand.
GAAGATCACCTTCTACGGATCGTCAACAAGATCGTCGCCTCGGTCGGGCGGCGCGTTGATGAAAGCTCTCCGCTGGTCGATGCACGCCTCGCTGACGGCTCGCGGGTCAACGTCGCGATTCGTCCAGTGGCAGTCGATGGTCCGCAGGTTTCGATCCGGAAATTCTCCAAACGCCCGTATTCGCTCGACAAGCTTGTCGCCAACAACGCCCTGGCGCCTGCGATGGCGCAACTTCTCAAGGCCGCGGTGGAGGGCAAGATATCCATCGTCGTGTCCGGCGGCACGGGCTCGGGCAAGACCACGATGCTCAACGCGCTCTCGGCCTATATCCCGCATGACGAACGTCTGGTGACGATTGAGGACGCGGCAGAACTTCAGCTGCAGCAACCGCATGTCGTCCGGCTCGAAACACGACCTCCGACCGTCGATGGTCGCAACGAGATCCTGCAGCGCGATCTCGTGAAAAACGCCCTTCGGATGCGCCCCGACAGGATCATCATCGGCGAGGTGCGGGGCGGCGAGGCCTTCGACATGCTCCAGGCGATGAACACTGGCCACGAAGGCTCGATGTCGACGATTCATGCCAACAATCCGCGCGATGCCATTGCCCGAATGGAGCAGATGGTCGGGATGGCGGGCATGCCGATGACGCTGACCTCGATCCGCTCGCAGATCACCTCCGCGATCGAGCTCGTCATCCAGCTCGAACGTCTGCGCGACGGGACGCGGCGTGTTACCTCAATCTCGGAGATCACCGGCATGGAGATGGATGTGGTGCAGCTGCAGGAGATCATGCGTTTCAAGCGCAGGGGCGTTGACGAAAACGGTCGCATTCTCGGCGAATACCGGGCGACCGGGATCCGGCCCGGGTTCCTCGAAGACCTGAACTCGCTGGGCCTCGGCGTCTCGATGGAATGTTTCGACCCCTCAAAGGCGCTTTGACCAATGCCAGCCAACATCATCCTGATCTACGGACTTGTCTTCGCGGCGGCGCTGTTGCTGGTGGATACGCTTCTTCGCGCGATGTTTGCGGCGCGGCGCAGCTCATCGGAAATCAGGAACCGGCTCGAAACCATCAAGGACAAGCATGGCGCGGACGTTGCCTTCACCGAACTGCTGCAGCGCCGCGGGGTCGCACGCGACAGCAACAGTGAGTCCATCTTCCAGACGGCACGGCGCTTCTATTCACAGACGGGCCTGGAGCTAAGCCTTGCTCGACGCGTGCTATGGTTCGCGGCCCTCTTCGCTCTGTGCTTCATCGGCCTTTCGGTCTTCGCCATCGGGCCGGTCGTGAAGCTGGCCGGCGCGCTAGCCTTGGCTCTCGCCCTCAGCCTTGTGATCCTGATGCGGGCGCGCTCAAAGCGTATCAAGAAATTCACCTCGCAGCTTGCGCCTGCGATCGACATCATCGTTCGAAGCCTCAACGCAGGGCATCCGCTGAACGCGGCAATCTCGCTCGTGGCCCGGGAGATGCCGGATCCGATCGGCTCGGAGTTCGGCATCCTTAGCGACCAGATGACCTTCGGATCCGGCCTCGATCAGGCGATGCTGAACATGGTCGACCGGGTCGGCGCCCCGGAGCTCAACCTCCTGGCGATCACAGTCACGGTGCAGCGCGGCACCGGGGGAAACCTGTCCGAGATCCTTGAAAACCTCGCCCAGATGATCCGCGACCGATTGATGATCCGGGCCAAGATCCGGGCGATCTCGGCCGAGGGGCGTATCACCGCGTGGATCATGATGCTGTTCCCGTTCTTCCTGTTCGCAATGATCAGGACGATGGTGCCGACCTATTTCGACAAGGTCTGGGAGAGCGGCTATGGCGGCCTCATCGTCGGCATATGCCTGACCCTGATGCTTTTCGGGATGCTCGTCATTCGCAAGATCGTGAACTTTGATTTCTGACCGCGGGAGAGAGGCGAGGCGATGAACGTGAACGAAATCCTGATCCTCGCTGCGGTCTTCACGGCAGTTCTGATGCTGTCTTTCTCGACAATCACAGCGCTGACGCGGCGGCGCGACATCGAAAGGAATATCAAGAGCGGTTATTCCAGCCGCAAGACGGACGACGAAATAGACGAGATGCTGGGAAGCGGAAACGACCACCTTCGCTACTACCTGGATGTCGTCAAGAACGCCGGGCAGAACAGCCTGCGGATGCGACTAGTGCAGGCGGGATATTTCTCCCGCTCAGCAATCAGAACCTTCAATCTGATCCGGTTCCTCCTGGCCTTCTCGATCTTTCTGGCAGTTCAGTTCCTGGGGGCAAGATTTTTTCCGAGCGCCAGCACGACTGCACTCTACGCGCTTGGAGGTGTCCTCGGGGGCTGCGGCTTCATCTTTTCATCTTGGTATCTCGAAAGACTGGGTGAGAGGCGCATGCGGGAGTTCCGTAAGCTATTCCCCGATTTCATGGATCTCCTGTTGGTTTGCGTCGATGCTGGTCTGAGCATCGATGCCGCCATAGACCGGGTGACCCGGGAATTCCTCCAGACCGTTCCGGATTTCGGCGTCCAGCTTTCGATCGTCAACCTCGAGATGCGTGCCGGGCGCTCCCTGCATGAAGCGTTGGGAAACTTCTCCGATCGCGTGCGGGTCGAAGAAGCGCGCGTCCTTGCGGTGCTGTTCCGGCAGTCGCAGGAGCTCGGAGCCGACGTCAGCCGGACCTTGCGCAGCTTTGCGCGGGAAATGCGTCAGATGCGCATCATCAAGGCCGAGGAGAAGGCGAACCAGCTACCGATCAAGATGCTTTTCCCGATGGCACTTTTCATGTTCCCGGTCAGTCTTGTGATCGTATTGGTGCCCATTTTGATGACGATACTGGGCCTCCTCCTGCAAATGTCCCCTGTGTAAATTCCGTATCGACTTGATCTCGTATTTTTTTGTCGGGTTTGAGCTGGAGTATGTCCTTTGAAAAACTGCATCCTAATTGAATTTGAGAATGTGTGACCTGCCGTGGGTCTTAAATCTGCGCGTCGCTCAGCCAGAAGAGATCAGACATGTCACCGCTCGTTTTCCGAACGCTGAATCACGCGGCTCAGGGGAAATCAATGGGTCCTGGGCCTAGAAAAGAAGCTAAACGTCTTGACTCGATCTCGCATCCTGTTTTCCTCAGGTTTGATTCGGAGCATGCCCATTGAAGAACAATTATATCTTAGTCGACTTTGAGAATGTTCAACCCAAGAATCTCGGGCTACTTCGAGGCCATCCCTTCACGTTGATGGTATTCGTAGGGGCCAAGCAAAAAAGCGTTCCTTTTGGCATTGCCGCCGCACTTCAAGACTTGGGAGAAAATGCCGGGTACCAGAAGATAACAGGGAATGGCTCCAACGCATTGGACTTTCATATCGCGTTCTATATGGGGGAAATTGCAGCCAAAGATGCCAACGCTTACTTTCACGTGATCTCCAGTGATAAAGGCTTCGATCCATTGCTCGACCATCTGCGGCAACGAAAGATCTACGCTCGCCGTCATGTTGACCTTTCCGAGATCCCATTTGTCAAAATCACTAAAGTCAGCTCGCTGGATCAGAAAATCGAAGCGGTTGTTGACAACTTGAGTTCCAGAGGAACTTCTCGGCCACGAACGATCAAAACCCTTGAGGGAACTGTTAACGCGCTCTTCATGAAGAGCTTAGACCAAGATAGTCTTGAAGCGGTAGTTGATGAGTTGAAAAGACGTGGTCACGTTGTCGTTAACGGACAGTCCGTCAGCTATGGTCCCGGAATTGTCCAAAATTGATTGGTTCTTTGGGCACAGATTTGATGAGTGATGTATGACAGTTTTGTCAACAGACAGTGAGTTCAAAAGGCTCTTGTCTTTGCGCTCGCTGAGCCAGCCCCTTTGAAGTGGTCCACCCAGGATGCGCGAAGTCCGGTAGGATTT
>NZ_JBYNAH010000316.1:0-4092 GCF_059781815.1 Salipiger sp.
TTTGTCTCCCGTCGCCGCCCGCGGCCCCCCCCCCCCCCCCCCCCCCCCGGGGGGGGCCCCCCCCCCCCCGCTGCGACCGGACTCAGACCGGGCCGCGCCGCCCCGGGAAAACCTCAAGCGTCACCCCCGCCGCCTCCAGAGACGCCCGCACGTGGCGCGCGATCTCGAGCGCGGTCTTGCCGTCGCCATGCAGGCAGATCGTGTCCACCGCCGCCGGGATGTGCTTGCCGCTCTCGGTGATGATCGCGCCCGCCTGCACCATCGCCACCATCCGGCGCGCGGCAAGTTCGGCATCATGGATCACCGCGCCCGGCAGCGACCTGTCGACCAGCGTGGCATCGTCGTTATAGGCCCGGTCGGCAAAGATCTCGCCCGCCCAGCGGCAGCCAAGCGCCTCGACAGCACGCTGCTGCGCCGTGGCCGCCAGCACCATCACGATGATCTCGGGATCGACCGAGAGCGCCCCCTCGTAGGCCGCCCGCGCCATCGCCTCGTCCGCCGAGCACATATTGGCCAGCGCCCCGTGCAGCTTCAGGTGCCGCACCTCTCCGCCGGCGGCGTGGGCCATCGCCCGCGCCGCGCCGAACTGGTAGGCCACGAGGTTGCGCAGGCTGTCGTGCGAGAGCGTCATTTTGCGCCGCCCGAAGCCCTGCAGGTCGGGAAAGCCCGGATGCGCCCCGATGCCGGTGCCACGCGCCACCGCCGTCGCCATGGTCTGCGCCATCACGTCCGGGTCGCCGGCATGGAAGCCGCAGGCGATATTGGCCGAGGTAATGACCTCGAGCAGCTCTGCATCCTGCCCCATCACCCAGGGGCCGAAGCTCTCGCCCATATCCGCGTTGAGATCCACCGATGTCATGTGAAAGCCTTTCTCAATGGTCGTGATGATCGCCGCTGGAGAACCCGCTCACCAGCTTGTGCGACAGAAGATCAGGGACATCGCCCGGGTGCCGCACCACCGGCTCCACCCGGCGGCGCAGCTCGGCCATGTGGCGACGATAGCCTGCCTCGACCGTCAGCGCCTCCTCGAGCGAGATCCAGCGAAACCGCAGCCGCGCCCCCGCCGGGGCCTGCGCCACGCGCGGCAGGTCGGCGGGGATCACCGTGGCCAGCCGCGGGTAGCCGCCGGTGGTCTGGCTCTCGGCCATCAGCACGAAGGGCGCGCCGTCGCCGGTCATCTGGATGTCGCCGGGCGAGATCACCTCCGAGACCACCGAGAGCCCGCCCTCGACGCCGTAGCCCTCGCCATCGGGGTTCACCTTCACGCCCATGCGGTTGGCGCGGTTGTCGCGGGTGAAGCCCTCCTCGCCGAAGCGCGCGCGCTGCGCCTCGGAAAACATCGCCGTCTGCAGGCTCGCCACAACCCGCAGCGTGCCGCCGTTGAAACGCTCCTCGACCGCGAGCTTGCGCCCGGTCTCGCCGCCCCGGTCCGGCCCCACGGCCAGCCGCGCCCCGGCCTCGACCGGCCCGCCGAGCCCGGCGGTCAGATGCGCCGATTGCGCACCGAGGATCTCTGGCTCGGCGAAGCCGCCGCCGACGCTGAGATAGCCATAGGCGCCACTGGTCACCGGCCCGATCTCCAGCACCGCGCCGGCAGGCAGCAGATGCGAGGCGTGCCAGAGCAGCGGCGCGCCGTCGAGCGTGGCGCGCATCGGCGCGCCGGTCAGCGCGATGCGCATGTCCTCGCTGGCCTCGAAGCGCCCGCCGAGGCCACCCATCTCCAGCGCCGCCCCCACCGGCTGCCCCAGCAGCGCCGCGCCCTCGGCCAGCGCCAGCCGGTCCATCGCCCCGCCGCGCGACAGCCCGTAGGTGATCCAGCCCGGACGGCCCTCGTCCTGCAAGCTCAGCGCCGGCCCCGCGCGGTGCACGATCAGCGCCCGGCTCATGCCAGCGGCTCCCAGCTCGCGCCGCCACCCGGCGCCCCGCGCAACGCCTCGAATTCCGCCTCGCTCACCGCCGGAAACATCACCTCGTCCCCCGGTGCCAGCAGGAACGGCCGCTCATCGCCAAGCCGGAACAGCTCCGCCGCGGTCTGCCCGACATGGCGCCAGCCGGTGGGCGCGGTCACGCCAAAGAGCACCAGCTGCCGGATCGCCAGCACCAGCGCGCCCTTCGGCACCTTCGGCGTCAGCGCCGACTGGCGCGGAATATTCCAGACCTCCGGCAGCAGCCCGAGATAGGGCTGCCCCGGCGCAAAGCCCAGGGCCGTCACCCGCACCCGCGCCTCCGACAGCATCTCTACCGCCGCCGCTTCAGAGAGCCCCGCCTCCGACGCCGCCTCGCCCAACTGCGGTGCCAGCGCGCCGCCATAGACCGTCGGGATGCGATGCAGCCGTCGCCCTCCGGGCAGCTCGGCCAGCAACCAGTCGCGCGCGGCCATCAGCGCCCGCAGCCGCGCCTCGAGCTCGTCATGGGATAGCGCCAGCGGATCGAAGCGCAGGTAGCACGAGACCAGCGAGGACGAGCTCTCCGACACCCCGTCCCAGCCCGCACGCGCGACCTCGGCACGAAAGGCGATGGCGGCGCGGTTCGCCGCCTCCTCCAGCCGATCACCGAAGCTTACCAGCATGCCGTCGATGCCGGCGGTGCGGATGATCGGAAAGCCGGTCTGATCCAGCGCCATCATGCTCGGTCCTTCACGAGAAAACTCGTTCGAGTGTTAACAAACCCCGCGCCCACCGCAAGCCACCCGCGCCCCTGTCTTCTTCTGGCCGGAAATATCCCGGGGTGAATGCCGTCCCTCGGGCGGCAGAGGGGCAGCGCCCCTCCCCCTCCCCGGCGGCACCACGTGGCGCATGGGCGCGCCCGGCGCAACGTGCTACATCCCACCCCGACCAATCCCGGAGCCCGCCGATGAAGACCCCGTCCCTGCCCCTCACCCGCGACCTCGTGCTGATCGGCGGCGGCCACAGCCACGCGCTGGTGCTGCGCATGTGGGGCATGGATCCGCTGCCCGGGGCGCGGCTCACCGTGATCAACCCCGGCCCCACCGCGCCCTATTCCGGCATGCTGCCCGGCTTCGTCGCCGGGCATTACGACCGCGACGCGCTGGATATCGATCTGGTGAAACTCGCCCGCTTCGCCGGCGCCCGGGTGATCCTCGGCGCCGCCGCCGGCATCGACCTCGCCGCGCGCGAGATCCACGTGCCCGGCCGCCCGCCCATCGGCTTCGACGTGGCCTCGATCGACATCGGCATCACCTCCGCCATGCCCGACCTGCCGGGCTTTGCCGACCATGCCATTCCCGCCAAGCCCCTCGGCCCCTTCGCCGAGGCCTGGCAACGCTACCGCGACGCAGACGGACCCGCCTCCGTCGCGGTGATCGGCGGCGGCGTCGCCGGGGCCGAGCTTGCCGCCGCGATGGCCTTCGCGCTGAGAACGCGCGCCCGCGCGGCCGAAGTCCACCTCGTCGACAATGGCACCGCGCTCTCCGCCCTGCGCCCGCAGGCCGCAACCAGGCTGCGCGCCGCGCTCACCGCGCAAGGCGTCACCCTGCACGAAGACGCAACGATCACAGAGGTCACTGCGGAAGGCCTGCGCCTCGCAGACGGGCGCCACATCGAGGCCCAGTTCATCACCGGCGCCGCCGGCGCCCGCCCGCATGGCTGGCTGTCGCAAACCGGCCTCGCGCTCCACGAGGGTTTCGTCACCGTCGCACCGACGCTGCAAAGCTCCGATCCCGACATCTTCGCCACCGGCGACTGCGCCCACATGGCCGAGACCCCGCGCCCCAAGGCCGGGGTCTACGCCGTGCGCCAGGCCCCGATCCTCTTCGACAACCTCCGCAAGCGGCTCTCCGGCGAGGGCACGCCCCGCCCCTACCGGCCGCAGCGCGACTATCTCAAGCTGATCTCGCTGGGCGAGAAATCCGCCCTCGCCGACCGTTTCGGCCTCGCCCTCTCCGGCCCCGCCATGTGGCGCTGGAAAGACCATATCGACCAGAAATTCATGGACCGCTTCCGCGACCTGCCGCAGATGGCCCCGCCGCCGCTGCCAAGCCCGCGCGCCGCCGGCAGCCGGGAGGCGCTCGGCGACAAGCCGATGTGCGGCGGCTGCGGCGCCAAGGTCGGGCGCGACGCGCTCTCCGCCGCG
>NZ_JBYNAH010000019.1:0-33156 GCF_059781815.1 Salipiger sp.
ATAACCTGAAGGTCGTAGGTTCAAATCCTACTCCCGCAACCAGTTTTACCGAACTCGGATCGACATACCCCAGCCCCCAGGGCTGGGCCTGCTCGATCATCGCGCTCAGCGCCCCCTCAATCTCCAGCGTGATCCCCGTCGTCCCCGCGTCGTGATGCACCACAACGCGGTCGATCAGCCCGCGCAGCAGGTCTAGCGCCGGGACGCGGATCGCGTCGTCCTTCAGCGCCTCCGCCAACTCCGTGACCTTGCTCCGATAGAGCTCCGCCAGCTTCGGATGAAACCGCACCGCGCTCGGGGCAGGGGCCTCCAGCTTGCGCTCCAGCTCGGCCTTCTCGTCTTCCAGCCCCTGAAGCTTTTGCAGCAGCCCCGCTGTCCGAAACCCATCGGCGATGGCGTCATAGAGGCCTGCGAGTTTGCGCTCGACCTCCGCACACACGAGACTGTCTCGAGTTGAAGGCTGATGTCCGTGGCATGGACCCAGTGGCATCAAACGAGCCATCACACCGCACGCGCTGCAGCGACACCCGATTTCATCGCTGGGCTCTGGACCCGGGAACAGGCGCTCACGTTCCTGCGACCGAGCCCCGGAAAGCAACACACCCGGGCAAAATGCGTCTAGAGAGCGTTGAAGCGCTGCAAATTATTGACAAATTTACCCACCAGCGCGAGCGTTAACCGAAACCTCTCTCGCTTTTGGATAATGATCCTCGACCGAAGCTTTCGGCGGGGGCAATCCGGGCGGCTAGCCCAGTTAGACTATGGCAGAATATACCTTCATCGGATACGCACCGGGCGCGCTCGTCTCGCTTGGAGGCAGCGACTTCTGGCTCGATCCCGCCTGGGATGCGACCATCGATGGCTACACCTTCCAGATTACCGATGACGACGCCGATCTGTCTGGCGATAGCGGCAATGACGAGGTCGGCGACGACCCAAACCAGACCGCGGTCGTCACCGACGCGCTTGGCAACACGATTGCCAGCGGGCAAGTCTATGTCGAAGAGCAGTTCACCTATCTGGACCAGTATGGCGCGAGCCAGACGCTCTATTCCGTCGAGATCGCCGGGGTGCTGGTCGGCTATGTCTCCACGGCCGAGATCCAGCCGGGCGTCCGGCTCACCGGCACCTCCCAGGCGGATGCGACGCCGGTGTCCTATGCCAATCTCGCGTCGAACAGCTATTCGTCGAGCAATGCCAGCACGATCCAGGGCAGCAGCGGCGCCGACTCGATCGCGGCGGGGGCACAGGCCGACAGCATCGAAGGCGGCGATGGCGCCGATACGATCGATGGCGGCGCGGGCGACGACACCATCAATTACGGCCATGGCGGCGACTCTGTCTCGGGCGGCGACGGCAACGACCTGATCGACGACGAGCCCCTGGTCCAACTGAACGATGCCGACACGATCGACGGCGGCGCGGGCGACGACACGATCTACACCGGCGGCGGCGGCGATCTGATCTATGGCGGCAGCGGCTACGACGACATCTACGCCGAGGGCGGCAATGACACCGTCTATGCGGGCGACGGCGACGATCAGGTGTGGGGCGGCGATGGCGATGACCTGATCTATGGCGACGGGGGCACCGACATCCTCCTCGGCGAAGCCGGGAACGACACGATCTACGGCGGCGACGGAGGCGACCATCTGGCCGGCGGCGACGGGGACGATGTGCTCTACGGCGAGGCCGACGGGGATATCTTCTACTTCGGCGACAACTGGGGCAATGACACGGTCTGGGGCGGCTCGACCGTCACCACTGGCTCCGACAACGACGTTCTCAACTTCAGCTACCTGACCGCCAGCGGCGTCACCGTCACCTTTTCGGACTGGGAGGACGGCACCGCCACGGACGGCACCAACATCGTCACTTTCGACAATATCGAAAGCCTGGTCATGTCGAACCAGGCCGACAGCGTCGATGGAGCCGCGGATGGCTCAGGTCTCTCGATCGACATGGGCGGGGGCGATGACACCATCGGCGGCGGCTCCGGGGCGGATACGCTCTACGGTGGCGCTGGTGACGACACGATATGGGGCGCGGCGGGCGATGATTACATCGAAGGCGGCGACGGCAATGACACGCTCGAAGGGGCGGATGGCAACGACACGATCTGGGGCGGGGCCGGGCAGAACACGCTGATCGGCGATGCCGGTGAGGACGTGCTGATCGTCACGAGCACGGACGGGCAGACCTCGGCCTTCGGCGGCGAGGCCAGCTCCGACTGGGACACGCTGCAATTGTCCGGCGCGCCGGTCACGGTCACCTGGGGCGGCTGGGAGTATGGCAGCTTCAGCTACGATGGCGGGGCGACGACCCATATCTTCTACGAGATCGAATACGTCACCGGCACCAGCGGGGCCGACAGCTTCGATGCCAGCACCGCCGCCACGGGGGTGAATATCGCCGCAGGTGACGGAGCGGACACGGTCACCGGGTCGGCCCATGACGACAGCATCGCGGGGGATGGCGGCAACGACAGCGTGTCGGGCGGCGCTGGCGCCGACACGCTGGATGGCGGCAGCGGCGACGACATCCTGATCGGCGGGACCGGCGACGATCTCCTGACCCTCGGCACCGGCGCGGACACCGTCGTCATCGCTGATGGCGACGGCGCGGACACGATCTCCGATTTCGACCTGACCGACGATGGCAGCGGCTTCACCATCGACCAGCTGGACGTCAGCGGCATGACCGACGCGGACGGCGATCCGGTGCGGGTTTACGATGTCATCGTCAGCGACGATGGCTTCGGCAACGCGGTCCTGACGTTCCCCAGCGGCGACAGTGTCACGCTGACCGGGGTGACCCCTGCGCAGGTCAGTGCCAGCAACTCGATGTATTCCATGGGGGTGCCCTGTCTTGCCGAGGGCACGCTGATCGACACGCCCGACGGCGAGCGCCCCATCGAGACGCTCGCGCCGGGCGATGAGGTGTGCACCCGTGATGGCGCGCCGAAACCGGTGCTCTGGGTCGGGTCGCGCGATGTCACGCGGCAGGACATGCTCGACGATACGCGCCTCTTTCCGGTGATGATCGGGAAAGGGGCCTTAGGGAATCTGCGCCCGCTTCGGCTTTCGGCGCAGCATTGCCTCTGGGTGCCGGGGCACGAAGATAGCTCGCACGGCGGCGCATTGGTGCGCGCGCGGCATTTGTCACAGACAGATTGGGGCGGGGCGCGGATTATGCGCGGCTGTCGCGGGATCCGCTACTTTCATGTGCTGCTGCCGGAGCACGCCCTGATCAATGCCGACGGCGCTTGGGTCGAGAGCTTCTGGCCCGGGCCGAACGGCTTTGCGGCGCTGGATCCGTGTCGGCGCGGGGACCTCCTCGGTGCCCATCCCGACCTGGCCCGGGGGCTCCTCGGCCTCGCGCCGGTCGAGAGGGCCTATGGCCCGAAAGTGCGTCCTGTCGTGAAACCCTGCGCGGTCACCGAGGCGAGCTGCAAGGACTGGTCGGCGCGCTTGCGCCAGACGCGTAGGCGGAATGCCCGCATCCAAGCTGCAGACCTGCCTTGTGAATGAGGGACCGCAAAGGGGGGCAGGTCAGCCAGGATGTGACGCAAGCCGCAAATTGATCGAAAATTCGGTGCCATTGCCTACGGCCTTCTCGCGCTCATAGCAACTGACCCGCTCCCCTGAAAAGTCCGCGGTTTGAAGTTAGCCTGTTCTCCATACGAGGAGACAAACGATGCGGAAGAGGCGTTTCAGCGAAGAGCAGATCATATCCATCCTGAGGGAGCACCAAGCCGGCATAAGCGCCAAGGAGCTTTGCCGGAAGCATGGCATTAGCGATGGCGCGTTCCGTTCGAAGTATGGCGGCATGGAAGTGTCGGAGGCCAAGCGACTGAAGGCGCTCGAAGCCGAGGACGCGAAGCTCAAGAAGATGCTTGCAGAGCACATGCTTGACGTGGCCACGCTCAAGGAGATGCTGGGAATGGAGGCAGGGGAACGCCACCGGTCCGAGAGAGCCTGCCGACCCTTCTGAAGCCCGATGCACGGCGGAGAGCCGTGGACTGGGCCATGACCGAGAAAAGTTACAAGCTGCGGCGGGCTCGTGCTCTGGCCGGGATTGATCCGTGCGCCATCGACGACAACTCCGCAGCGACATCGCGGCAGGGCAGGGAGACGTTATCTCGCCTTGATCTGGATCGAGTAATTCCGCTGAGCCCCTGCCGGCGGTTTGGGGAAGGGGGCGGCACGGCGGACGACTTGCAGTGCCGCTTTGTCGAGCGCCGGGGAGCCGGAGCTGCGTGCCAGCGTCAGCCCTGACAGACCGCCGCTGCCGGCGATGCTGAAAGCCACCACCGCCGCGCCGCGAGCGTTCATGCGTGGGCGCGGCACGCGGCTGAGCTTGCGCATGACCTGACCGGGGTAGTTGCTCGCTGCCGCATTGCCGGCCTCCTTCGCGGCGCCGCCGGCTCCGCTGCGGGTGGCGGTGGCGCTCTCGCTGCCCTTGGCCTGACCGGCGCGGGCGGTCTGGGCCGCATTGCCCTGCGGGGCGGGCTGCGCCTGCCGGGTCGGTTGCTGCTCCTTTCGGACCTCGCGCCTTGGCGCCGGTTCCGGCGCCGGCTGGGTCTTGCGCTGGGGGGCGGGGCGCAGGGTGTCGGGGCGCTGTATCGGGCGCAGCGAGCTGGTGAGCGCAGTCTCTGGCACCTCCTCGGAAATCTCCTCGGAGGCGTCCTCCTCCGCAACCTCCTGCGGCTCCTCGACCGGGGCGATCGCTTCGGTGGTCTCGACCGGTGGCGTGGTCTCGGGCGCTTCGGATGGCGCGGCCTCCGTCGCCTCGGGGGCGACGGGCTCGGGCTCGAGCATCTCGGGGGGCTCGGCCGGGTCCGGCTCGGGTGGAGCGAGGGCGGCGATGACATCGGGCGCGGGCGGCGCAGTGAGCGCGGCCACGGGGGCTGCGGCGACGGGCTCTGCCGGCAACGCCTCGACGGTTTCGGCCTCTGGCACCGCCGGGCTCGGCCGCACCGGTTCGGCCTGCGGCGCGGGATCTGCGTCTGTCACTGGCTCGGCCTCTGGCACCGGGGCGGTCTCGGGCGGGGTCTCTGCGGGCAGGGCCGCCTGTTCGACCGGTTCTGCCTCGATCGGCTCATCCGGCGGCAGCGCGCTCAGCGTGCCGGCGGCCATGTCCGCGAAGCTCGAGCCGAGCCGCGCCTCGGCGGCGCCGCCACTGCCCTCGATCAGCACCTCGGGAGGCTCGGACATCAGCGCCAGCGCCAGCGCGCCGTGAGCGCTGCCTGCGAGCAGAACGGCGACGAGCTTGGCGGTGCGGGAACTCGCGATCATTGCTCCAGCCCCTGTTCGCTGACGATCATCACGCGCTGCGCGCCACCGGCCCGCAGGCTGCGCGCCAGCGCCACCAGCTCGGCGGCGGGCAGGGCGCGGTCGGGCACGAGGCGCACGGTCTCGAGCGCTGCCTCATCGAGAGCGGCGAGAAAGCTCTCGGCGCTGGCCACGTCGCTGCCGGCATGGCTGAGCCGACCGTCGGGATGCACGACGAGCGCATCCGGCGGAGGCGTGCTGCCCTCGAGGTCGCTTGTGCTGACCAGCTTGAGCGCCGGGTCGAGCGGCTGCGCCAGCGTGCCGGCGACCAGGAAGAAAATCAGCATCAGAAAGACGATGTTGATCAGCGCGATGGTCGGCTCGCGCTCGGTCTTGGGACGGCGGGCGCGCATCACGAGGCTCCCAGAATGGTCGGCGAGATGCCGGGCACGCCGCGCAGCACGACCAACAGGTCGGTCAGGCGCTGAGCGTTCACCTCGGGCCGCATCGACACCAGCAGCTGACGGCTTTCCTCGCCGTCGCCACGGGCGTCGGCAAGCGCCGCGGCCAGCGCGTCGAGCGGCAGTTCGACATTGTTGAGCTGCGCGGTCTCGGCCCCGAGCCTCAGGAAGAGCGGCGCCTGGCTCGGCGCCTGCGCGGGTGTGCCGGAACCGGCGGCGGTCAGCTCGACCTCGGAGAAATGGGTGAAGGTCGAACTCAGCATGAAGAACAGCAGCAGCAGGAAGATGACGTCGATCAGCGACGTCATCGACAGCCTGCGTCTGCGCCGGGCTTTACGCATGGGCGAGCGCCCCCTCCGGGGTGGCGGCGGCGCCGTCGCTCAGGCCCGAGGGCGACTGGATGCTGCGCAGGGCCTTCTCGGCGAGCACGCGTTCGGCCTCCATGCGAGTTTCGAGCCAGCTCAGCACCACCGAGGTCGGCATCGCGACGGCAAGGCCCACGGCGGTGGTCAGCAGCGCCACCCAGATGCCGCCGGCGAGGATCGAGGGGTCGACCTGCGAGCCCGCGTCCTGCAGCGCCTGAAACGCCGAGATCATCCCCAGAACGGTGCCGAAGAGGCCCAGCAGCGGCGACAGCTGCGCCACCGAATCGAGGAAGCGGAAGCCGCGCTCGAGCTTGGCGAAGCGGGTCTCGGCCTCGGCATCGAGCCGCGCGGTGTCGCAACGCCCGGTCAGCGCCAGCTCGATCACCGGCTTGAGGTAGCTCTTGGACCGCGCCAGCTCGCTGCGGGCGCGGGCTGTGTCGCCGGCATCCCAGGCCGCCACCGCGTGGCGCAGCGCCTTGTGGCGCCCGACACCCGCGGCGCGGAACTGCCAGAGTTTGTAGAGGATCACCGCCAGCGTCACGATCGAGAGCACGATCAGCAGGAGAACGACCGGGCCGCCCAGATCGGCGATTTCGACGACCAGCGCGCCGAGAGAGGTGAAAAGCTCGTTGATCATCCCATCATCTCCACGTCGGTGCGGCTGCTGAGAGAGAGCCCCTCGATGCAGGCCGAGGCGCCGAGCTCACCGGCTTCGCAGGTGCTGGCGCCGTTGATCAGGATCTGCCCGAGCGCGTCGCATTGCAGGCCGGGCACCACGAACTGGCGCAGCCGCGGCTTGCCGGCGGGCAGGGCGCCGAAATCGAACAGGGTCAGGCGGTCGACCTGGCCGCCGGCGTCAAAGAGCACGGTCTCGTAGACCGCCTTGTCGATATCACCGCTGAGGCCGTTGCGGGCGAGAAAGCTGAGCTTGCACCCGGCCTCGACCTGCTCTTGCGCATTGAGCTCGACCGTAAGACCAGCCTCCTGCGCGGCAAGCGGGGAAGCAAGGGCGAGCGCCGCGGCAAGCGGCACGGCAAGGATAGGGCGGGGTAGGGCAGAAAGCACCGGCGACTCCATCAGAAACACGACATGCAGGGTCCAGCTGGCAGTGCCGGTCCTTGGCACGAGCTTGCCGCCATTTGCCGCCGAGAGTCACCACAAAGCAAGGTGGAAGACAATACCTTATTAACTTTATCAACTATTCGGGCGTGGGGCCGCGGGCGGCTCGGCGATCAAAGGGTCAGAGGGTGGCGCGGGCGAGAGCTCTCGTCATGCGTGTGTGGTCGAGCATCGCGGCCGCACGGCTTGAAGGCCCGTGTCTCAGGGTGCCGCGGAGGTCATCCGGCCCGGCCGGGCGCGCGATGTGAGGGCGTCCGGCTCCGCCCCTGCGGCGCTGCCCGGCAAGGGCGACCCAGTGTCGCGGTCACGGCTCCGCGCGGCTTCGTGAGTTGCGTGAAACACAATATCTCGCCATGCTGAACGAAGCGGTTCAATTTCGCCGAAGGGAGAGTGACATGGCATTCTATTGTGCTAACCGCCTGAACTCGGGTCGTGATTTCACGATGATCCGTGCCGGCGTTCTGGTGGCGCTGCTGGCGCTCGCGCATCTGATGGGCAGCCTCAAGATCGACGAGGGCGAGATCGCGCGCGACGTGCAGGCTCACCCGCACGTGATCCCGGCCATCGCCACATCGGACGCCGCCGACACAAAGGCCGGCCCGCTGATCTGATCCGCGATCAATGATCCGTCGGGCCGCAGCCGGCTGGCCCGCCGTCCTGTCTTAGACGTTTACCCCGGTGCCCTGCAGCACGCCATGCTCGAGCGCATAGCGCGTGAGACCGGCGGTCGAGCTGATCCCGAGCTTGCGCTTGATGTTCTTGCGGTGGGTCTCGACCGTGCGGACCGAGATATCCAGCGCCTGTGCCACTTCCTTGTTCGACTTGCCCTGCGCCAGCTGCAGCAGCACCGTCTGCTCGCGGTTGGTGAGCTGTTCGCGGCCCCCCGACATCACGGGGCGCAGAGCGCCCTCGGCGCCGGTGCAGAGGTAGCGCTCGCCGGCCATCACCGTGTCGATGGCGCGCTTGACCTCTTCGGTGGGCACGTCCTTGAGCACGTAGCCCATGGCGCCATGCCCCAGCGCGGTCGAGATGTATTCCGGCGTGTCGTGCATCGACAGCACCAGAATCCGGGTCTCGGGGCGGCGCTCAAGGATCATCTCGGTGGCCGAGAGCCCGTTCAGACCGGGCATGTTGAGATCCATCAGGATGACATCGGGGGCCAGCGCCTCGAGCTTGTCGATGATCTCCTGCCCGCCCGACAGCGTCGCCGCGACCTCGATATCGTCATAGCTCTCGAGGATCGCCTCGATCCCCTCCGCCACGAGCGGGTGGTCGTCGACGATGACAACACGGGTGGGACGGGTCATGCGCGTGCCCTCGGCGGATTGGCCGCGCCCTCTTCGGGCGGCAGCAAGTGGGACAGGGGAATTTGCGCTTCGATAACCGTGCCCGAGCGCGAGGACAAGACGCGCAGGGTGCCGCCAAGCTGATCCATGCGCTCCTGCATGTTGCGCAGCCCGATTCCCGGGCGTCCGACGGTGCTCTCAGGCGCGATGCCGCAGCCATTGTCGGAGACCCGCAGCGTGGCACCCCGGCGGTGGCCGCGCAGGTCCATCTCGACCCGGCTGGCGCCGGAATGGCGTTCGATATTGGTCAGGGCCTCCTGCGCGATGCGGTACAGCGCGATGCGGCCTTCCTGGTCGATGCGGTTGCGGAACACCACGGTCTCGAAGCTGGTCTCGATGCCGGTGCGGGTGTGGAAATCCTGCGTCAGCGCCTTCAGCGCGGGGCCGAGGCCGAGATCGTCGAGCATGCCGGGGCGCAGGTCGCGGCTGATCCGGCGCACCTCCTGGATCGCGCCAGAGAGGTTCTCCTGCCCGCGCTCCAGCGCCTGCTCGGCGCGGTCGTCGCCGGTGGCGAGCCGCCGCCTTGCGATGTCGAGCGCGTATTTCACCCCGACGAGGATCTGGCTGATGCCGTCATGTAGCTCGCGCGCCACCCGGCCGCGCTCTTCCTCCTGCGCATCGAACACCCGCTGGGTCAGCTCCTTGAGCTTGGCATCCGCCAGCCGCCGCTCGCGCAGGTTCATCATCAGCCCCGACAGGAACACGGTGAGCAGCGCGACCAGCGTGATGCCCCCGATATAGAGGAAGGTGCTCTGTACCCGTGCCTCGACCCCGGCCCGCGCCAGCGCCACCTCCTCGACGATGTCGTCGATCCAGACCCCGGTGCCGACCGCCCATTGCCAGTCCTGGAAGCCGAGCACGAAGGTGATCATCCGCGCCTCCTCGCCGGTCGAGGGCTTGGGCCAGAGATAGGTGTGATAGCCCGAGCCCTGCCGGGCGATCTCGATCAGCCGGTCGGTGATCGGGGTGCCCTCGCTGTCGGTCAGGCCCGACCAGTCCTTGCCGATCATCGAGGTGCGGCGCGGCGAGACCAGATTGGTGCCGTCGTAATCGTAGACGAAGAATGAGCCGTCCTCGCCATAGATCATCGCCGCGAGGATCTGGGCGACGCGGGTCTTGGCCTCTTCATCATCGGGGCGGGCGACGCCGTAGATGAAATAGAACCCGTTGCGCGCCTGCGTGACGTAGTTGCGCAGCTCCTGCTTCTTGGTCTCGATGAGCTGGTCTTCGAGGGCGCGGATCTCGCGCTCGGCCACGGCGCGCGACTGCCACGCCACCACCGCCGCGATCGCCGCAGCGGCGAGGATCAGCGGCACGGAGGCGAGCAGGAACAGTTTCTGTCCGTAGCTTGGTCGCAGGCGGTCGAGAATCGCGGGCATGGCTTTCGATAGACGGTGATTCGGGTCTGATCAAACCACGAAAGCGCGGGCTTCCCCAACGGTACGGCGTTTCAAACCCGCTGTTTTACAGGGCTTTTGCGCAAGAATGCTGCCGTTCTCCGTAGCAATGGGTATTTTCGCGGGGGTTTTCACGATCTAGTGTGACGCCACTTCACGATCCGCGCGGCCCCGGAGGAGCGGGGCGCGCAACAATACCATGGGAGGATATTCATGGATCGTCGTTCCTTTCTGAGGGCCACCACTGCCGGTGGCGCTGCCGCTGCCGCGACCGCACTTGCCGCTCCGGCCATCGCCCAGGGCAAGCGTACCCTCACCCTCGTGACCACCTGGGGCCGCGGCCTCGCCGGCGTTCACGACAGCGCACAGTACTGTGCCGACCAGATCACCGCCGCCACCGATGGCGAGCTGACCGTCGAGCTGAAGGCCGCCGGTGAACTCGTCGGCGCCTTCGAGGTGTTCGACGCGGTCTCCGCCGGTCAGGCCGACATGTACCACGGCGTGGATTACTACTTCCTCGGCCAGCATCCGGCGCTGAGCTTCTTCAGCCAGGTGCCGTTCGGCATGAACTTCATGGAATACGCCAACTGGTTCTACCACGATGGCGGCCGCGAGCTCTGCGACGAGCTCTATTCGATCTTCGGCCTCAAGGCCTTCCCGGCCGGCAACACCGGCCCGCAGTCGGGTGGCTGGTTCTCGAAAGAGATCGGCTCGCCGGAAGACTTCCAGGGCCTCAAGTTCCGCATGCCGGGCCAAGGCGGCCAGGTGCTGGGCAAGCTCGGCGCCTCGGTGCAGAACCTGCCGGGCGCGGAAGTGTACCAGGCGCTGTCCTCGGGCGCGATCGACGGCACCGAGTGGATCGGTCCGTGGGCCGACGAGAAGGCCGGCTTCCAGGAGATCACCAAGATCTACTACACCGCAGGCTTCCACGAGCCGGGTCCGAACCTGAACCTGACGATGAACCTCGAGGTCTTCGAGAGCCTGACCCCGGGTCAGCAGAACATCGTGAGCCAGGTCGCGCGCGCGTCCAACCTCTGGACCATGTCGCTGTTCATGGCCAACAACTCGGCCGCGCTGCAGCGTCTGCAGTCCGGTGGCGTCACCCTGATGGAATTCCCCGACAGCGTCTGGGATGCCTTCGGCGCCGCCGCGAAAGAGGTCATGGACGAGCCCATGGGCGACGAGCTCTACAAGAAGGCCTACGACAGCTACATGGCCTCGCTGCAAAGCTCGGCCAACTGGGGCAGCCGCTCGGAAGGCGCGTTCTCGGCCCAGCGTAACCGCGTCATGGGTCTCTGAGACCACGCTAGAGCAAGATCGGCGCTCCCGCTTCAGGCGGGGGCGTCATCGCTTTTTCGCAAAGCACCTGCGCCGCAGCGCTCCCCGGGACGGAGCCGCGGCCCGCAGGACGGAACACACCGCAGATAAACAGGGGCACAGGTCATGGAAGAGGCGGCCACCGGCGGAGCGTTCAGTGCAATCCTGAACGGCTTGGGCTGGTTTTTCGGCAATATAGCCATGTCCTTCTACAACCTCGGCTACGCTCTGACGCACCCGTCGAGCTGGCTGGGCTGGTCGGACAACGAAGCGATCATGCGGTTCGTCTATTACGGCGCATCGGTCGAGTTCTTCTTCGTCATTCTCACCACATTCCTCGTGCTGACCGCGATCGGCATCTGGCGCCACAGCTTCATGTGGGGGCTGGTGCGCGGCTGCGAGGCCTTCGGCAACACCGTCGGCCGCATCGCCGCGTGGGCAGGCCTGATCATGGTGCTGCAGCAGGTGATCATCATCTTCGTGCAGCGCATCTTCGCGCGGCCCGACATCACCTTCGGCTTCGGCGTGCCGGTGACCTTCGACGTCAGCTGGTGGTCAGAAGAGCTCAAGCTCTACAACGCCATCGTGGTGACGCTCTGCCTTGCCTACACCTTCATCCAGGGCGGGCATGTGCGGGTCGACCTGATCTATTCGCCGGTCAAGTACCGCACCAAGAAGATCATCGACATGTTCGGCAGCCTGTTCTTCATGATGCCGATGGCCACGCTGATGTGGCTTTATTCGTGGTTCTTCCTGTGGCGCCACTTGATCGTGCCCAAGCCCTCGGCCTCCGAGACCCTCGACCGCCTCGTGATGAAGGCCCGCGCGCTGCGCTGGAACGTCGAGACCATCGCCTTCAGCCCGAACGGGTTCTCGGCCTATTTCCTCTTCAAGATCCTCATCGTCGCGATGTGCGCCTTCATCTTCCTGCAGGCCGCGACGTTCTTCTGGCGTTCCTACCTCGAGTGGAAGGAAGGCCCGGAGAGCGAGGGCAAGTACCACGATCACGACCGGGTCGAGCCAGGCGAAGAAGCCTACGACCACGCCGAATTCTGAGAGGGACACAGTAAATGCTATTCGGACTCGATGGCGTCGAGATCGGCCTGATCATCGTCTTTCTCACGCTCTTCTCCGCGATCCTCTCGGGCTTTCCGGTGGCCTTTGCCATCGGTGGCGCGGGGGTGATCTCGTTCTTCATCATCGCGGCGCTCGACAGCGCCGGCCTGCTCGTGCACCAGGCCATCGACAGCGGCTCGGATGCCTACCGGGCGCTGGTCGCCTCGGGCGTGCGCGAGGACACGATCTCGATCTTCCGCTACCCCGACCTGCCACGCTACGCGATGCCGGTCTTTGATCGGGGCTGGGAGGTCGCGCTCGACCGCAACGTGTCGTTCATCGTCAACCGCATCAACGAGCGCGTCATCGCCGGCGCCAGCATCGAGACGCTGCTCGCGGTGCTGATGTTCGTGATGATGGGCATCGTGCTCGAGCGTTCGAAGATCGCCGACGACCTGCTCAAGACCATGGCGCGCGTCTTCGGCCCGCTGCCGGGCGGTCTGGCTGTGTCGATCGTCGTGGTGGGGGCCTTCCTGGCCGCCTCCACCGGCATCGTCGGCGCCACCGTGGTCACCATGGGCCTGCTGGCCCTGCCGACCATGCTGCGCAACAACTACTCGCCCGAGCTCGCCACCGGCGTCATCGCCGCCTCCGGCACGCTGGGGCAGATCATCCCGCCCTCGATCGTCATCGTGCTTCTGGGCACCCTGGCGGGCGATCTCTACTCGACCGCCCAGGAAGCCCGCGCGCAATCCATGGGCTGCACCGACGCGCTGACCTATCTCGGCGAGCCCGCCGTGGTCTCGGTCGGCACGCTGTTCCAGGCGGCGCTGCTGCCGGGCATCCTGCTGGCCGGCCTCTACGCGCTCTACGCCTTCGGCTTCGCGATGCTGAACCCCTCCAAGGCACCGCCGGTGCATGGCGAGGCAAGCCTCGGCGAGCCGGTGACCCGCGGCGAGGCCTTCACGTGGTATCTCGGTGCGCCGCTGCTGCTGATCGTGGCGACCATCGGCTTCAGCCAGATCAACGTTGTGGGCAGCCAGTCGACCATCGTGTCGAGCTTCTCCGAGGCCGGCCAGACCGCCAGCCTGCGCACCAATGTCGGTGAGCAGTGCCAGGCGGCGATGATCGAGCTGCACGGCCAGAGCGCCTGGGATCAGGCGGTTGCCGAACAGGCTGAGATCGAGGCCGCGGGCGGCGTCGACACCGGTCACCGCCTCTCGGAAGAGGAGCTGGCCGCCGCCACCGCCGCCAAGATCGCGGGCGCCGCCCCGATCGGCACCGGCATCGCGATCCTGACCGTGCTGCTCGGCATCACCCTGGCCTGGGGCCGGGCGGTGTCGCCCAGCTCCGAGCCGCTGCCGCTGCTGATCGGCGCCGCCGGTCTGGCGCTGGGGCTCGTGGTGGATGCGCTGTTCATCTCGCCCACCACCTCGGCGGGCACCACGGTGGTGCTGATGGCGGTGCCGTGGCTGCTGGCGCTCTACGGCTGCAAGCACGCCGCACAGCGCCTGTCGCAGAACGAGCTGATCCGGGTGGTGTTCCCGCCGCTGGTGCTCATCGTGGCGGTGCTGGGCTCGATCCTGGGCGGCATCACCAACCCGACGCCCGCCGCGGCGCTCGGCGCGGCCGGTGCCATCATGCTCGCGGCCTACCGCAAGCTGCGCGAGGACGACCGCTCGCCCAAGGTGATACTGTGGTCGACCTTCGCGGTGATCATCATGATCCTCGTCGGCACCAATTTCGACCTGCGGGTGAACGCGGAAGAGGTCAGCGCCGAGAGCTGGATTGCCTTCCTCGTGGCCCAGGCCGCCTATCTCTACGCGCTCTTCGGGCTGTTCTTCGCCTGCTGGGTGCTGTTCAAGGCAGGCGTGCTCGGACCGGCGGTGCGCGAGACCGCGAAGGTCACCTCGATGGTGTTCACCATCCTCGTGGCCTCGCAGCTGCTCAACCTCGTGGTGATCTCCTTCGGGGGCGAGCACTACATCCAGCAGTTCCTGCAGAGCTTTGACAACGAGCACAAGGTGTTCCTCGTGGTGATGCTGGTGCTGTTCGTCCTGGGCTTCGTGCTGGACTTCCTCGAGATCATCTACATCGTGGTGCCCATCGTCGGCCCGGTGATCTATGGCGGCTCCTTCGATCCCAAGTGGGTGACCATCATGATCGCGGTGAACCTGCAGACCTCGTTCCTGACGCCGCCCTTCGGCTTCGCGCTGTTCTATCTGCGCGGCGTGGCCCCGGCGAGCGTGACCACCGGCCACATCTATCGCGGGGTGCTGCCCTTCGTGCTGATCCAGGTGGCGGGGCTTGCGCTCCTGTGGTTCCTGCCGGGCATCGTGACCATCGTTCCGGACCTGATCCCGAACTGATCACTTCACGCCACCGACAAAAGAAAAAGAGCGGGCCCTCGGGTCCGCTCTTCTCGTATCTGCCGCTTATGTCCCGGTCGGGCAGGGGGGCGCTGCCCCCCGTCGCGTGCCGCGACTCCCCCCGGGATATTTTCGGCCAGAAGAAACACCGGCGCCATCTGGCTCCGGCAGGTCTTCTTCTGGCTATAAATATCCCCGCCGGAGGCAGGCCCGACATTGCGGCCGGGCGTGCCTCCGGGGCACGGCGAGGCGGCTCAGACCACCACGGCAGCGCCGTTGGAGGCGAGGCCGACATTCTGGCGGAAAGCCTCGAAGAGCTCGCGCCCGACGCCATGACCGTTGCCGCTGAGGTCAGCCACCACCGGCTCGCGGGCGTCGAAATCCTCGGCGAGGCAGGTGATCTCGCCCGCCACCGCATCGACCCGCACCATGTCACCGTCGCGCAGCCGCGCCAGCGGGCCGCCCTTGGC
Source organism: Salipiger sp. (assembly GCF_059781815.1). Taxonomy (NCBI): domain Bacteria; kingdom Pseudomonadati; phylum Pseudomonadota; class Alphaproteobacteria; order Rhodobacterales; family Roseobacteraceae; genus Salipiger; species Salipiger sp. The sequence goes on from NZ_JBYNAH010000019.1 coordinate 15,174, forward strand.
GGCCTCGGGCGAGATGTGGATCGCCGAGGGCACCTTGCCCGAGGCGCCGGACATGCGCCCGTCGGTGACCAGCGCCACCTTGAGGCCGCGATCCTGCAGCACCGCGAGCGTCGGCGTGAGGCCGTGCAGCTCGGGCATGCCGTTGGCCGAGGGGCCCTGGAAGCGCACCACCACGATGGTGTCCTCGGTGAACTCGCCGGCCTTGAACGCCGCCTTCACCGACTCCTGGTCGTGGAATATCCGCGCCTTGGCCTCGATCACGTGACGCGAGGGATCGACGGCGGAGATTTTCATCATGCCGTGGCCAAGATTGCCGGTGAGCTGCTTGAGTCCGCCGGTCTTCTGGAACGCATCCGAGGCCGGGCGCAGGATCTTGTCGTTCTGGGTTTCGCGCGGGGCGTCCTCGTAGACCACAGCACCGTCCTTCAGCTTGGGCTCCTGGGTGTAGCGCGAGAGGCCGTCGCCGGCGACGGTGCAGACATCCTCGTGCAGCAGGCCCGCGTCGAGCAGCTCGCCGATCAGGTATTGCAGGCCACCGGCGGCGTGGAAGTGGTTCACGTCCGCCAGGCCGTTGGGATAGACCTTGGCCATCAGCGGCGTGACCGAGGAGATCGCCTCGAAATCCTCGAGCTCGAGCTCGATGCCCGCCGCCCGCGCCATGGCGGGCAGGTGCAGCACCAGGTTGGTCGAGCCGCCGGTTGCCATCAGACCGACCATGCCGTTGACGAAGGCCTTGGCATCCAGAATGTCGCAGACCGGGCGATAGTCATTGCCGAGCTTGGTGATCTCCAGCGCCCGGGCGGCGCCGGCCACGGTCAGCGCGTCGCGCAGCGGCGTGTTGGGGTTGACGAAGGAGGCGCCGGGCAGGTGCAGCCCCATGAACTCCATCAGCATCTGGTTCGAGTTGGCGGTGCCGTAGAAGGTGCAGGTGCCCGGCCCGTGATAGGAGGCCATCTCGGCCTTCATCAGCTCGTCGCGCCCGACCTCGCCGGTGGCGTATTGCTGGCGCACCTTGGATTTCTCGTCGTTCGGCAGGCCCGAGGTCATCGGGCCGGCGGGCAGGAAGATGCCGGGGATGTAGCCGAAGGTGGCGGCGCCGATCACCAGACCCGGCACGATCTTGTCGCAGACGCCGAGATAGATCGCCGCGTCATAGGTGTTGTGCGACAGCGACACGCCGGTCGCCAGCGCAATCACGTCGCGCGAGAACAGCGACAGCTCCATGCCGACCTGGCCCTGGGTGACCCCGTCGCACATGGCGGGCACGCCGCCTGCCACCTGCGCGGTGCCGCCGCCGGCGCGGGCGGCGTCGCGGATGATCTGGGGGAAGCGCTCGAAGGGCTGATGCGCCGAGAGCATGTCGTTGTAGGAGGTCACGATGCCGAGGTTCGGCGCCCGGCCCTCGGCCAGCGCGCCCTGATCCTGGCCCATGGCGGCATAGGCGTGGGCCTGGTTGCCGCAGGTCAGGTGGGCGCGGCGCGGGCCCTCGTCGGCGGCGCGGCGCATGCGGTCGAGATAGGTGGCGCGGCGGCTTTCGGAGCGGGCCTCGATGGCCTCGGTAACCTTCGCGATCGTGGCGTCGAGCGGCATGGAAGCTCTCCCTTTGACTGGCCGTCCCGCCCGGATGGCAGGACATCGCTGGCCCAGCATGTAACCCGGTTAGCGCTATCAGTAAAGCGCGCTTGTGGCCGTGCGCGGGGCCGGGGCGCGCGCCCGTCCAAAACGCCGCAAAATGCCGCGCTGTTCCCCGCGAGGCCCGGGCGCGCGCCGATTTCCCCGCTTCCCGCGCCCACGCGCCCGCGCTATAGGGGCGGAATGAGCTCTGATACCTTGCCTGTCGTCCGTCTGACGCCCAAAGCCAATGCCCGCGCCATCCGTCGCGGGTTTCCGTGGATCTATGCCAACGAGCTGGTGCTCGACCGGCGCACCAAGGGGCTTGCCCCCGGCACCATCGCGGTGCTCGAGGATGGCGAGCGCAAGCCGGTGGGGCTGGTCGGCGTCACGCCGGCCTCGAAGATCGCCGGGCGCATGCTCGAGCGTGACACCGAGGCCGAGATCGGCCGCGACTGGCTGAAGGCCAAGCTGACCCGCGCGCTCGAACTCCGCGAGCGGCTGTTTGCCACGCCGTTCTACCGGCTGGTCCATGCCGAGGCCGACGGTCTGCCCGGCGTCATCATCGACCGTTTCGGCGACACCTGCGTGCTGCAGCCCAACGCCGCCTGGGCCGAGGCGCTGCTGCCTCAGCTCACCGAGGCGCTGGCCGAGGTCACCGGCGTGGTCAACATCCTCAAGAATGCCGGCTCGCGCGGGCGCCAGCTCGAGGGGCTCGACGATGCCGATGCGGTGCTGCTGGGCGCCGCGCCCGAGGCGCCGCTGCCGGTCGAGATGAACGGCGCGACCTACATGGCCGACCTGACCGGCGGCCAGAAGACCGGCCTGTTCTACGATCAGCGCCCGAACCATGCCTTCGCTGCGCGTCTGGCGCAGGGTCAGCGCGTGCTCGACGTGTTCAGTCACGTGGGCGGCTTCGCTCTGGCGGCGCTCGCGGGCGGCGCCACCGAGGCGCTTTCTGTCGACGGCTCGGCCCCGGCGCTGGCGCTGGCCGAGGAGGGCGCGCGCCGCATGGGCGCGGCTGAGCGCTTTGCCACCCGTCAGGGCGACGCCTTCAACACCCTCACCGCGCTTGGCGAGGAGGGCGAAAGCTTCGGTCTGGTGATCTGCGACCCGCCCGCCTTTGCCCCCGCCAAGCCCGCGCTCGACGCCGGCCTGCGCGCCTATGAAAAGGTCGCGCGGCTCTCGGCGCCGCTGGTCGAGGAGGGCGGCTATCTCGTGCTCTGTTCCTGCTCGCACGCGGCGGACCTGTCGAGCTTCACCGGCGCCTGCCTGCGCGGCATCGGCCGGGCCGGGCGGCGCGCGCAGCTGATCCACACCGGCTTTGCCGGGCCGGATCACCCGCTGATGCCGCAGCTTGCCGAGAGCGGCTATCTCAAGGCGCTGGTCTTCCGCCTGTGAAGGTGCTGCTCGACACCTGCGTGATCTACCCCACGGTGATGCGCGAGGTGCTTCTGGGCGTCGCCGCAAGGGGCGTGTTCGAGCCGCTCTGGTCGGCGCGCATCCTCGAGGAATGGGCGCTGGCGGCGCGCAAGCTTGGCCCCATGGGCGAGGTACAGGCGCGCGGCGAGATCGCGCAGGTCCGCGCGGCGTGGCCCAAGGCCGAGGTGCGTTGGAAGCCGTCGCTCGAGCAGCGCCTCTGGCTGCCCGACGCCAACGACATCCACGTGCTCGCCGCCGCGGTGGCAGGCAGCGCCGATGTCATCGTCACCGAGAACGCCAAGGACTTCCCGCGCGGCGTGCTGGCCGAGGAGGGCGTCTCCCGCGTCGATGCGGACGGCTTCCTGCGCGGGCTCTTCGAGGCCCAGCCGGGGCTGGTGCGCGAGGCCTGCGAGGGCGTGCTGGAAGAGGCGCGCCGGCTCTCGGGAGAGGATTGGACGATGCGCGCGCTGCTCAAGAAGGCGCGGCTGCCGCGGCTTGCCAAGGCGATGGAGAAGGCGGCAGAGGCCGGTTGACGCGTCCCGCGCTTGCCGCGACCGGATGGCGCTGGTAATCGCTGCCGGAATTCCGATATCTTCGCTCGGAAAAGACGGAAGGCAGGCATCTTGCAGACACCCCGGCTGGAAATCCGAAATCTCGTGCGCCGCTTCGAGGGGCGCCGGGTGGTGGACGACGTTTCGCTGACCATCCAGCCCGGCCATGTCACCTGCCTGCTCGGTCCCTCGGGCTGCGGCAAGTCGACGACGCTGCGGATGATCGCCGGCGTCGACATGCAGGACGCGGGTGAGATCCATGTCGATGGCAAGCTGATCTGCGACACCGTCTTCCGGGTGCCGCCCGAGCGCCGGCAGATCGGCCTGATGTTCCAGGACTTCGCGCTTTTCCCGCACCTGTCGGTGGGCGACAACGTGGCCTTTGGTCTCAAGGGCAGCAAGGCCGACAAGCGCAAGCGCTCGGAAGAGCTGCTCGAGCGCGTCGGGCTGGTGCATTATATCGACGAGTATCCGCACCAGCTGTCGGGCGGCGAGCAACAGCGCGTGGCGCTGGCGCGCGCCCTGGCACCGCGCCCCAAGATCATGCTGATGGACGAGCCCTTCTCAGGGCTCGACAACCGCCTGCGCGACGGCATCCGCGACGAGACGCTGGCGCTTCTGAAGGAAGAGGGCGCCTCGGTGCTGCTGGTCACGCACGAGCCCGAAGAGGCGATGCGCATGGCCGACGAGATCGCGCTGATGCGCGACGGGCGCATCGTCCAGCGCGGCGCGCCCTACAACATCTACAACGCGCCGGCAGACAAGGCGGCGGTGGCGTTTTTCAGCGATATCAACGTTCTGCGCGGCACTGTTAAAGGCGCGCTCACCGACACGCCCTTTGGTCAGTTCCTTGCCCCCGGCGTGCCCGATGGCGGTCAGGTTGAGATCGTGTTCCGCCCGCAGCATGTCAGCATCGACTTCGACCGCAACGGCCGCGGCCCGCACCCGACCGAGCTTGCCGGGACCCCGGCGCGCGGGGTGGTCGAGCGGGCGCGCTTCATGGGCTCGGAGAGCCTCGTGGAATTCCGCATGGATTTCAACGACGAGGTGCTGAAGGTGACGGTGCCCAACGTGTTCATCCCCAAGCCCGGCACGCCGATGTGGCTGACGGTGCGGCGCAATCGCTGCTTCGTCTTTCCGGTGAAGGGCTGAGGCTCAGGCCAGCCACGCCAGCGAGATCAGCGACAGCACCGAGGTCCAGATGATCACCGGTGCGACGGCGTCGGTGCGCACCCCGTGCAGCAGCGCCAGCGCGAAGGCCATGGCGCCCGAGGGGCCGGCGGCGGTCAGGGTGAAGAGGTCGTTCCAGCGCCCCTCGACGCCGCCTATTCCCAGCACCGCCACCACCAGCGCCGGGAAGGCCAGCAGCTTGAGCCCCGAGATCGCCACCACCACGGGGCTCGGGCGCAGGCTTTGCTGCGACAGGATCACCCCGAGCGCGAAAAGCGTCAGAGGCGCGGCCCCTGCGCCGGCGAATTTCGCCGCGGTGAGCAGCGGCGCGGGCAGGGGCAGGCCGGAGAGGTTCAGCACCGCGCCCGCGGCGATGGCGAGAAGGATCGGATTGGTGGCGATGCGCCGCCCGGCGCTAGAGAGCCCGGCGGAGGGATTGGCGATGAGCTCGGCGCCGATGATAAAGATGGCAAAGACCAGAGAGGCATCCCAGGCCACCAGCGCGGTCACCGGCAGCGCCGCGGCCTCGCCGTAGATCAGGAACGAGATCGGCCAGATGTAGAGCAGCGAGTTCACGAAGACGACGGTCATCGCCAGCATCCACGCCTCGGCGGCATCGCGGGCAAAGACCCGGCGCGCCATGACGAAGGCCAGCACGAAGCCCGCCGCCTCGCAAAGCCCGTAGAGCCCGAGCGCGCGGAAATCGAACTCGGCGAGCGGCACGGTGGCGACAAGCGGAAAGATCAGCGCCGGCTGCAATAGCGTCAGCGACACCCGGTTCACCACCGCCGCCTCGTCGCGTGAAAAGGTGCCGCGCCAGCCAAGCACGTAGCCAAGCGCGAGGATGGCAAAGACTGGCAGGATATCGTGGGTGAGGATCTGAAGCATTGCGCGCGGGAATGGTATACCGCGGCGAGCCTGTACCGGCGGCGCCAATGCGTCAAGCGCGGGTCGCGGACCGTATCGCCGGGAAGGGGGCGGGCGAACCGGCCCATGGGGATCTGTTTGACCCGGGGATCACGACCGGGACACCGGCAAAGAGAGGGGCCGAGAGGACGCGGATCACCGATCCGGCGGGCGCGGCAATCCTTGCCCCGAGCGCTCGTCGCGGGCCTGGCTGGTCGTCGGAGCCGGGCTCAGCGCCCCTGACGCCGCGCCATGAAGGCCAGGCGCTCGAAGAGGTGCACGTCCTGCTCGTTCTTCAAGAGCGCGCCATGCAACTTCGGCAGGGCGCTGGCGCCGTCGCGCTTCAGGTCTTCGGCATCGAGATCCTCGGCCAGCAGCAGCTTGAGCCAGTCGAGCACCTCGGAGGTCGAGGGCTTCTTCTTCAACCCGGGCTGTTCGCGCAGCTCGTAGAACTGGGTCAGCGCGGCGGTGAGCAGGGCGGGTTTGATGTCGGGGTGATGCACCTCGACGATCTTGCGCAGCGTGTCGTGGTCGGGAAACTGGATGTAGTGGAAGAAGCAGCGGCGCAGGAAGGCGTCGGGCAGCTCTTTCTCGTTGTTCGAGGTGATGATCACGATGGGCCGCTGGCGCGCTTTTACGGTCTCGCCGGTCTCGTAGACGTGGAACTCCATCTTGTCGAGTTCCTGCAGCAGGTCGTTGGGAAACTCGATATCCGCCTTGTCGACCTCGTCGATCAGCAGCACCACCTTGCCCTCGGCCTCGAAGGCCTGCCAGAGCTTGCCCTTGCGGATGTAGTTGGCGACGTCGTTCACCTTCTCGTCGCCGAGCTGGCTGTCGCGCAGCCGGCTGACCGCGTCGTACTCGTAAAGACCCTGCTGCGCCTTGGTGGTCGATTTCACGTTCCACTCGATCATCGGCAGGCCGAGCGCCTGCGCCACCTGCCGCGCCAGCTCGGTCTTGCCGGTGCCGGGCTCGCCCTTGACCAGCAGCGGCCGCTCCAGCGTGATCGCGGCGTTCACCGCCATGGTCAGGTCGTCGGTCGAGACGTAGTCGTCGGTGCCGTCAAAGCGCATCGTGGTCTCCGGATCGGTTTCTTCATCGGGGATAAAGATGCGCCCCCCGTCATGCAAGCCGCCAGCGGGCGGGTGCTGTCGGCCTGCACGCATTGCGGGCAAAGCGGCCCCCGCGCGGCGGCGCCTCGCCACGATGTCCGGCAGGGGCCGGAGCCCGCCTCGCCGGCGCCGGGCGGACTTGCGAAGAGGCCGGGGAGGGGGACGCGGGCCGGGTTTCCTGGGCGTCGCCCGGCCGTGCTGTTGCCGTCCAAGACCGGCGCCCCGGGCGTCTGCGATGGCAGGCGCAGGGGGTGCCGCGATGCGCCTGCCGCAGAATCGCGCGGTAAAATACCAGCGTGGTATTTCTCATTTTTCCCTGAAAGATCAGGACAATCGCCCGCTCACTGAGAAATTGTCACGGCGGCGTCATGTGGGCGGCGATTACTTGGTGTGCGAATGGCGCGATTCAACCCCTCTCGGCGTGATTGTGTAGTGACAACCTGTCGGCCTTCGGATACTTCCAGCCACGCAAGGGGTGCCGGCGCTGTTCAGGGTCAACCGGAACGGTGGGCCGGCTTTTCAGAGGGAGCAGAAATGAAGCCCGAAACCTTCCTACCGGACGACTACCGTCCCGCCGAGGACGAGCCGTTCATGAACGAGCGTCAGCTCGAGTATTTCCGCCGCAAGTTGATTGCCTGGAAGAACGACATTCTTGCCGAAAGCCGCGACACCATCGAGGCGCTGCAGGAAGCCACGCGAAACATTCCCGATGTCACCGATCGCGCCAGCGAAGAGACCGATCGTGCGCTCGAACTGCGCACCCGCGACCGCCAGCGCAAGCTGGTGTCCAAGATCGACTCGGCCCTGCGCCGGATCGACGAGGGGGAATACGGCTATTGCGAGGTCACCGGCGAGCCCATCTCGCTCAAACGCCTCGACGCCCGTCCGATCGCGACCATGAGCCTCGAGGCTCAGGAACGTCACGAGCGCCGCGAGAAGGTGCATCGCGACGACTGATGCCGGCGGGTGGCCAATTTCCGGCCACCACGACGGATGACACGATACGCAGAGCGCCGGGGCGATTGCCTCGGCGTTTTGCGTCTTCGCCGCCGGCGCTGGCAGCGCCCGGAACGGCAAGGAGGACGGCAATGGCGCTGAACGGGCGGCAGATCATCGTCGCAGGCGGCGGCATCGGGGGGCTGGCGGCGGCGCTGGCGCTGCGCCAGCGCGGTGCCGAAGTGCGGGTGCTGGAACAGGCCGGCGCCATCACCGAGGTCGGGGCCGGCATCCAGGTCAGCCCGAACGGCCTGCGGGTGATCGAGGCGCTGGGGCTGGCCGAGGCGCTGCGGGCGCGGTCCTGCCGTGGCCGGGCGGTGCGGCTGCGCGATTATCGCGACGGGCGCGAGGTGGCGCGGCTCGATCTCGACCGGCTGCCGCAATCGCAGGGCTACTACTTCGTGCACCGGGCCGACCTGATCGAGATCCTCGCCGATGCGGCGCGCGAGGCCGGTGTGACGATCCGCCTGCTGCAGAAGGTCAGCGGCGTGACCCCCGGCAGCTCGCCCGAGCTGCAGCTCGGCAATGGCGACCGGGTGCGCGGCGATCTGGTGGTCGGCGCCGACGGTCTGCACTCGGCCATCCGCGGCGCACTGAACGGGAGTGCGCCGCCGTTCTTCACCCGTCAGGTGGCGTGGCGCGCGGTGATCCCCAACCTGATCGGCCACCCGCCAGAGGCGCAGGTTCACATGGGTCCGGGCCGGCATCTGGTAAGCTACCCGCTGCGCGACGGCATGAGCGTGAACCTCGTGGCCGCGCAGGAGCGCGACGCCTGGGCCGAGGAAGCCTGGGCCCATGAGGATGCCCCCGCCAATCTGCGCGCCGCCTTCGCAGGCTTCGGCGGCGACGTTCCGGTGATGCTGGGGGCGGTCGAGCGGGTGGGGCTTTGGGGGCTGTTCCGCCACCCGGTGGCGCGGCACTGGCACGCGCCCGGCGTGGCGCTGCTGGGCGATGCCGCCCACCCGACGCTGCCGTTCATGGCACAGGGCGCCAACATGGCGCTCGAGGATGCCTGGAGCCTCGCAGCGCATCTCGATGCGGCGCCCGACATGAGCACGGCACTGGCTCGCTACCAAGCCCGCCGCCGCCCGCGCTGCGAACGGATCGTCGCGGCGGCCAATGGCAATGCCTGGAAATATCACCTGCGCAACCCGCTGATCCGCTCCGCCGCCCATCTGGGGCTCGGCCTCGCCGGCCGCCTCGCGCCCGACCGGCTGATCCATCAGTTCGACTGGATCTACGGACACGACGTCACTGCCGCCACCGGCTGACCTCGCCCGATACCCCCTCGCGCCGCCTGGCCGCGGGGGTCGACACGCCTCCGGCGGGAGTATTTTTGACGAAGAGAAGACAGGGGCGCAGCGCTCTTGCCTTCTCTGGTTTCGAAATACCTCGGGGGTGAATTGGCGCACCGCGCCAAGAGGGGGCTGGCCCCCTTATTCGCCGCCGGAGCCATAGAGCGGCACGGTCGAGATCGCGAGCTTGGCCGAGCCGTCCACCAACTCGTTGGCATGGACGAGGTAGATCAGCGTCTGGTTGGCCTCGTCGAAGATCCGCTTCACCCGCAGGCTCTTGAAGATGATCGAGCGCGACGCCTTGAATACGTCCTCGCCATCTTCGTCCCGGTCGATGTCGCCGATGATGATCGGGCCGGTCTGGCGGCAGGCAATCGAGGCGTTCGAGGGGTCCTCGAACCAGTTGCCCTTGGAGAGCCGGTCAAGCAGCCCGCGGTCGAAATAGGCCACATGGCAAGTGACGCCCTCGACCTTGGGGTCAGCGACCGCCTCTATCAGGATGTCGTTGCCGGTCCAGTCGACACCGACCTCGCCGACCTGCTCGGCGCGGGTCATCAGGGGCGACAGGCAGAGAAGGGCGGCGAGGCAGAGCTGTTTCATGGTCGATCCTTGGACGTGATTCAGAAGACCACGCGACCATGCTCGCCAACGTCCGGCGTGTCACCGGTGATATTGGCCTTGGCGATCTCGTAGAGGAAGCTCGCGCCGCCGTCGCCCGACCAGACTTCCGCCTCGTGCGGGGTGAACTTCACCAGCTGCACGGCGCTGTCGTCGCGGCCATCCTCGAACCACGCCGCGGCGAAGGCGTTCCACAGCTCGTCGAGCTTGTCGCTGTCATTTACCACGGCCAGCGTGCCGAACACGTTGGCATAGAGATGGGCCTTCGAATCGGCGATGTGGAACGACGCCTCGCCGCCGCTCTCGGCGGCGCGGTCGGCGGCGCTGCCCTTGGCGGTGATGAACCAGATCGCCTTCTCCTCGGCATCGCCCTGCGGCGACATCGGCACCGGGCGCTCGCCGTCGGCGGCCAGAAGGCCTGCGCGCACGTCTTTCAGTTGGCTCCAGAATTCGGCTTTGAGATCCTTGGACATGGTGTCCTCCTATTGCGTTGTTCACCGCTCCAACGCCGCGCGGGCGGCCCGCGTTCCGTGCCGTCGCGTCGGTGTCCGATGACGGGGCTTGACGGCTGCGTGATCGGAAGCATAGATTTGAACAAGCGTTCAATAACTGCCGGGAGGAGGGCTGGAATGTTCAACGCGGTCATGAGCTTTGATCTGGGCGAGGATGTGAATGCGCTGCGCGAGATGGTGCATCGCTGGGCCCAGGATCGGGTGAAGCCGATGGCGGCTGAGGTGGATGCCTCGAACGCCTTTCCGAATGAACTGTGGGCCGAGATGGGTGAGCTCGGCCTTCTGGGCATCACCGTGCCCGAGGAGTTCGGCGGCGCCGGCATGGGCTATCTCGCCCATGTCATCGCGGTCGAGGAAATCGCCCGCGCCTCGGCCTCGGTGTCGCTGTCCTACGGCGCGCATTCCAACCTCTGCGTCAACCAGATCAAGCTGAACGGCTCTCCCGAGCAGAAGGCAAAATACCTGCCCGGGCTGGTCTCGGGGCAGCATGTCGGCGCGCTGGCGATGTCGGAGCCCGGCGCCGGCTCGGACGTGGTCAGCATGAAACTGCGCGCCGAGAAGAAGAATGATCGCTTCGTTTTGAACGGCAACAAGTACTGGATCACCAACGGCCCCGATGCTGACACGCTGGTGGTCTATGCCAAGACCGACCCGGAGGCGGGCTCGAAGGGCATCACCGCCTTCCTGATCGAGAAGAGCATGACCGGCTTCTCGACCAGCCCGCATTTCGACAAGCTCGGGATGCGCGGCTCGAACACCGCCGAGCTGATCTTCGACGATGTCGAGGTGCCGTTCGACAACGTGCTCGGCGAAGAGGGCAAGGGCGTGCGCGTGCTGATGTCGGGGCTCGATTACGAGCGCGTGGTGCTCGCGGGCATCGGCACCGGCATCATGGCCGCCTGTCTCGACGAGATCATGCCCTACATGGCCGAGCGCAAGCAGTTCGGCCAGCCGATCGGGAGCTTCCAGCTCATGCAGGGCAAGATCGCCGACATGTACACCGCGATGAACTCGGCCCGGGCCTATGTCTACGAGGTCGCCAAGGCCTGCGACCGGGGCGACGTGACCCGTCAGGACGCGGCGGCCTGCTGCCTCTACGCCTCCGAGCAGGCGATGGTGCAGGCGCACCAGGCGGTGCAGGCGATGGGCGGCGCGGGCTTCCTCGCCGATGCGCCGGTGGCGCGGCTGTTCCGCGATGCCAAGCTGATGGAGATCGGCGCCGGCACCTCCGAGATCCGCCGCATGCTGGTGGGCCGGGAATTGATGGCCGCCATGGGGTGAGCGGGGCGGCGAAGGTTCCGAGACCGGGAGTTTCGCCGGGCCAAGAATTTTAGCTAAAATTCTTGGCCACCTGCGCCGCAATGGCAGTCGAGGGAGGAGAGAATGCAACCGACGCTGACGGGCACAGACTATGCCGCGCTTTGCGAGGGCTTCGCGTGGCGCTTTCCGTCGCGGCTCAACATGGCCGCGCAGGTCTGCGATGACTGGGCCGCGCGCGAGCCTGAGCGCGGCGCGATCCTCGACATGCGCGCCGGCGACATGCGGCTGTGCACCTACGGCGCGCTGCAGCGCCTGTCGCGCCGGGTCGAGGCGTGGTTGCGCGGGCAGGGCGTGGCGCGCGGTGACCGCGTCGGCGTGCTTCTGAGCCAGAGCCCGCTCTGCGCCGCCGCTCATATCGCCGCCTGGCGCATGGGGGCGATCTCGGTGCCGCTATTCAAGCTCTTCAAGCACGATGCGCTGGCCTCGCGGCTGGGCGACAGCGGCGCGCGCGTGGTGGTGACCGATGCGGAGGGGGCCGAGATGGTCGCGCCTTTCGGGCTGGCCACCGTCACCGAAGACGCGCTGCCCGAGCCGGGGCAATGGCCCGCGGCGGAAACCGGACCGGAGGATCCGGCGGTGCTGATCTACACCTCGGGCACCACCGGCAAGCCCAAGGGCGCGCTGCACGGGCACCGGGTGCTGACCGGCCACCTGCCGGGGGTCGAGATGAGCCACGACCTGCTGGGCCAGCCGGGCGACGTGCTCTGGACCCCGGCGGACTGGGCGTGGATCGGCGGGCTCTTCGACGTGCTGATGCCGGGGCTGGCGCTCGGCGTGCCGGTGGTGGCGGCACGGATGCCGCGCTTCGGCGTCGAGGAATGCCTGCGGATCTGCCGGGAGGCCTCTGTCCGCAACGTGTTCTTTCCGCCCACCGCGCTGCGCATGCTGAAGGCCGAGGGCGCGAGGATCCCCGGGCTGCGCTCGGTGGCGAGCGGCGGCGAGCCGCTCGGGGCCGAGATGCTGGGCTGGGGGCGCGCCGCCTTCGGCGTGGAGATCAACGAGTTCTACGGCCAGACCGAGTGCAACATGGTGGCCTCGTCCTGCAGCGCGCTGTTTCCGGCGCGGCCCGGCTGCATCGGCAAGCCGGCGCCGGGGTTCCGCATCGGGGTGATCGACGAACAGGGATGCGAGACCGAGGGCGAAGGCGACGTGGCGATCCATCGCGGCGCGGGCTCGATGATGCTGGAATACTGGCAAAACCCCGAGGCCACGGCGGAGAAATTCCGCGGCGACTGGCTGGTGACCGGCGACCGGGGCATCTGGGAGGATGGCTACCTGCGCTTCGTGGGCCGCGAGGATGACGTCATCACCTCGGCCGGCTATCGCATCGGCCCGGCGGAGATCGAGGATTGTCTGCTGACCCATCCGGGCGTTGCCACGGTGGGCGTCGTCGGCAAGCCCGATGCGCTGCGCACCGAGCTGGTCAAGGCCTACGTCGTGCGCAAACCGGGCCATGATCCGAGCGCCGAGGAGCTTCAGAAATGGGTCAAGGAGCGGCTCGCAAGCTATTCCTATCCAAGGGAAATCGGATTTCTAGACGCCCTGCCGATGACGGTGACGGGCAAGGTGATCCGCAAGGAACTCAAGGCCCGCGCGGCCGCCGAATGTGAGGCCGAGACGGCCGGGGAGGTTTCATGAAACTGGCGTCAACGGCAATCCCCTCGTCGGAGGGGTTCGCGGCCAACCGGGCCGCCCATCTCGAGGCGCTCGAGACGGTGCGCGCGGCGGCCGAGCTGGCCGTAGAGGGCGGTGGCGAACGGGCCCGCGAGCGGCACCTGTCGCGCGGCAAGATGCTGCCGCGCGAGCGGGTGGCCAACCTGCTCGACCCGGGCTCGCCGTTTCTCGAGATCGGCGCCACGGCGGCGCATGGCATGTATGATGGCGCGGCCCCGGCGGCGGGGGTGATTGCCGGAATCGGGCGGGTGAATGGCCGCGAGGTCATGGTGGTGTGCAACGACGCCACGGTGAAGGGCGGCACCTATTACCCGATGAGCGTCAAGAAGCACCTTCGGGCGCAGGAGATCGCCGAGGAGAACCGGCTGCCGTGCGTCTACCTCGTCGACAGTGGCGGGGCCAACCTGCCGAACCAGGACGAGGTCTTTCCCGACCGCGACCATTTCGGGCGGATCTTCTACAACCAGGCGCGGATGAGCGCCAAGAACATCCCGCAGATCGCCGTTGTGATGGGCTCCTGCACCGCCGGCGGCGCCTATGTGCCGGCGATGTCGGACGTCACCATCATCGTCAAGGAGCAGGGCACGATCTTCCTCGCCGGCCCGCCGCTGGTGAAGGCGGCGACGGGCGAGGTGGTGAGCGCCGAGGATCTCGGCGGCGGCGACGTGCACACGCGGCTCTCGGGCGTGGCCGATTATCTCGCCGAGGACGACGCCCACGCGCTGGCGCTGGCGCGGCAGGCGGTTGGCTCGCTCGGCGGTATGGCCGCGGGCGGGCTGCTGCGCGAGGCGCCCGAGGCGCCGGCTTACGATCCCGAGGAGATCCTCGGCGTGGTGCCGGGCGATCTGCGCACGCCCTACGACATCCGCGAGGTCATCGCGCGGCTCGTGGACGGCTCGCGCTTCGACGAGTTCAAGCCGCGCTACGGTGAGACGCTGGTGACCGGCTTTGCCCATGTCGATGGCTGGCCGGTGGGGATCATCGCCAACAATGGCGTGCTGTTCTCGGAGGCGGCGCAGAAAGGCGCGCATTTCGTCGAGCTCTGCTCGCAGCGCCGTATCCCTCTGGTCTTCCTGCAGAACATCACCGGCTTCATGGTGGGGCGGAAATACGAGAACGAGGGCATCGCGCGGCACGGCGCCAAGATGGTGACCGCGGTGGCGACGACCAGCGTGCCGAAGATCACCATGCTGGTGGGCGGCTCCTTCGGCGCCGGCAATTACGGCATGGCGGGGCGCGCCTATCAGCCGCGCTTCCTCTGGAGCTGGCCCAACAGCCGGATCTCGGTGATGGGCGGCGAGCAGGCGGCCGGCGTTCTGGCCACCGTCAAGCGCGACGCCATCGAGCGCGGCGGCGGGGAATGGTCGGCGGAGGACGAGGCCGAGTTCAAGCGTCCGACCATCGAGATGTTCGAGCGCCAGTCGCACCCGCTCTATGCCTCGGCCCGGCTCTGGGATGACGGCATCGTCGATCCGCGCAAGTCGCGCGAGGTTCTGGCGCTGTCGCTCTCGGCCTGTCTCAACGCGCCGATCGAGGAGACCCGCTTTGGCGTGTTCCGGATGTGATCCAGTGCGGGCGTCGGGCCGCCCGTGTGGCGGAGCCGGGCGCAGCGCCGCCGGGGCGGGGCGATGAGCGCCGCGCTCGAGGCGGCACTGGCGCGCTGGCCGGGGGCGCAGAGCTACCGGCCCGGCGACAGTGCGGCGCTGAACGCCGAGATCATCGGGCTGATGCGGTCGGGGAAGAAACGCGCGAGCTGCGAGGCGTGGTCGGTCTTCGAGGAGGGCGGAGAGGCGCTGCCTGAGGTCGGGCGGGTGGATCTGGCGCTCGACTGGCAGGGCCGCCCGGCGCTGGCGCTGCGCACCACCGAGGTGCTGCGGCTGCGCTTCGGGGAGATGAGCGAGGCGATGGTGGCCGAGCAGGGCGAGTTCGCGGATCTCGCCGACTGGCGGCGCGGCTACGAGGCCTATCTGACGCGGGCCGGACGGTTTGGGCCGGAGGTGGAGATGATGTTTGAGCGGTTCGAGCTGGTGGAGGATCTTGGGGGATGGTGAGCAAGGTTTCGGGGCTCTGCCCCGTCCGCCTGGAGGCGGACTCCCCGGGATATTTTCAGCCAGAAGAAGCCATGGGCGTCTGGGAGGACGGAGATGTTTGACACGGTACTGATCGCCAACCGGGGCGAGATCGCCTGCCGGGTGATAGAGACGGCGCGGGCCATGGGGCTGCGCTGCGTCGCGGTCTATTCCGAGGCGGACGGGGGGGCGAAGCATGTCGCGATGGCGGACGAGGCGGTCTGCATCGGCGGCGCGGCTCCGGCGGAGAGCTACCTGCGCGGGGAACGCATCATCAAGGCAGCGCTGGCCACCGGCGCGGGGGCGATCCATCCGGGCTATGGGTTTCTATCGGAGAACCCGGATTTCGTCGAGGCGGTGGAGGCGGCGGGGCTGGTCTTCGTCGGGCCCGGCGCCAAGGCCATTCGGGCGATGGGACTCAAGGACGCGGCCAAGCGGCTGATGCATGAGGCCGGCGTCCCGGTGGTGCCGGGCTATCACGGCGAGGAGCAGGACGCGCGGTTCCTCGCCGGCGAGGCCGAGGCCATCGGCTACCCGGTGCTGATCAAGGCGGTTGCGGGCGGCGGCGGCAAGGGCATGCGGCTGGTCGAGAAGGCGGCGGAGTTTGCCGAGGCGCTGAAGAGCGCGCAGGCGGAGGCGCGCGGCGCCTTTGGCAACGAGGCCGTGCTGATCGAGAAATTCGTCTCCAAGCCGCGCCATATCGAGGTGCAGGTCTTCGGCGACGGGGAGCGGGCGGTGCATCTCTTCGAGCGCGACTGCTCGCTGCAGCGCCGGCACCAGAAGGTCATCGAGGAGGCACCGGCGCCGGGCATGACCGCCGAGATGCGCCAGGCCATGGGGGCGGCGGCGGTGCGCGCCGCAGAAGCCATCGGCTACAAGGGCGCGGGCACCATCGAGTTCATCGTCGACGGCTCGCGCGGGCTGCGGCCCGACGGGTTCTGGTTCATGGAGATGAACACCCGCCTGCAGGTCGAGCATCCGGTGACCGAGGCGATCACCGGGGTGGATCTGGTCGAGTGGCAGCTGCGGGTGGCCGCCGGCGAGCCGCTGCCGATGGCGCAGGAGGCGCTGAGCATCACCGGCCATGCCTTCGAGGCGCGGCTCTATGCCGAGGACGTGCCGGCGGGGTTCCTGCCGGCAACCGGGCGGCTGGCGAAGCTCGCCTTTCCGGGCGATGTGCGGGCCGATAGCGGCGTGCGCTCGGGCGATGTCATCTCGCCGCATTACGATCCGATGATCTCGAAGCTGATCGTGCACGGGCCGACCCGCGAGATCGCGCTGCGCAAGCTGGCGCGCGGGCTTGCGCAGACCGAAGTGGCGGGGACGGTGACGAACCTCGCCTTCCTAGGCGCGCTGGCGCGGCACGAGGGCTTTGCGCGGGGCGAGGTCGATACCGGGCTGATCGGGCGCGATCTCGCGGCGCTGACCGAGGCGCCGGCGCTCTCGCCGGCGGTGGTGGCGCAGGCGGCGCTGGCCGGGGCCGGGCTCTGGGAGGGGCGCGCGCCGCATCAGGGCTTTGTGCTCTGGGCGCCGCTGGCGCGGCAGGTGCTGCTGCGCCATGGCGGCGAGGAGCTGGCGGTGACGCTGCGGGTGATGGACGCGGATCGGGTCGAGGTCTCTCTTGGGGAAGAGGTGGTGCTGGCCGAGCGGAAGGGGGGCGACTGGCGTCTCGACGGGCGGCCCGCGGCGGCGCTGTTCCGGGAGGGGGCGGAGATCACCGTCTTTGCCGATGGCGGGCAGGTTTTCGAGCTTGTCGATCCGCTGGAGCGGGCGGCGGAGGCCTCGGGCGGCAACCTGATCGAGGCGCCGATGCCGGGGCGGGTGGTCTCGGTCCATGCCGAGGCCGGGCAGGCGGTCAGCGCCGGCGACCGGCTGGCGGTGCTCGAGGCGATGAAGATGGAGCACACCCTGACCGCCTGGCGCGACGGCGTGGTGGCCGAGGTGCTGGTGGGAGCGGGCGCGCAGGTCGAGGCGGGGGCGGCACTCATGCGGCTCGAGGACGAGGCGGAGGACGCGGCGTGATCCGGCTGCATCACGTGCCTCAGTCGCGCTCCATGCGGGTGCTGTGGCTGCTTTACGAGCTGGATGTGCCTTTTGAGCTGGTGCTGCGGCCTTTCGACAAGAGCCTGCGCGGGCCTGAGTATCTGTCGCTGTCGCCCGCGGGGCGTGTGCCGGCGCTGGAGATCGAGGGCGAGCGCATGTTCGAGAGCCTCGCGATGATGGAGTATCTCTGCGAGCGCTTCCCGGAGGCGGGCTTGGGCCGGGCGCCGGGCAGCCCCGACCGTATGGGCTGGCTGAGCTGGCTGCATTTTGCCGAGACCATCAGCCAGCATGCGGCGGCGCTGACCCAGCAGCACATCATGCTGCGCGAGGATTCCATGCGCTCGCCGATCATCATGCAGCTCGAGGCGAAACGGCTGGAGAAATGCTATGCCGCGCTCGAGGCGCGGCTCTCGCCGCCGGTGGAGAAGCGCGATTACCTGCTGACCTCGGGGTTCTCCGCGGTCGATATCGCCGTGGGGCAGGCGGTCTACATGGCGCGGCATTTCGCGAAGATCGAGGGGTTTGACGAGCTCACTGCTTGGTATGGGCGGATCACCGCGCGGGAGGGGTTCATGCAGGCGCTGCCGGGGCCGGAGGAGCGGCTCTACGGGCAGGATTTCTACCCGGCCTGGGAGTAAGGCAGGCGGAGCGCGCCGTGCCGGCGCGCGCGGGTCGTCGAGCCCC
>NZ_JBYNAH010000020.1:0-33101 GCF_059781815.1 Salipiger sp.
GAACCGATTGGAATAAAACGGCATATCTGAATTTGCACTTCAGCATGAATTCACACTCAGGGGTGGCTTTTTGCAAACTGAATTCAGGATTGTGACATGTTGCACCGAACCGTCTCCGTCGCCACGGCGCGCCTCTCCGTATTGGGCTTTGCAGCCTTGCTTCTTTCATCGACGGCTCTTCCGGCGCAGGTCCGCCCGTCCGAGGAAGACGTCGCCGCCCTACCCAAGAATTATTCGCCCTACGTCACCGAGAATGCCCGCGAGGGCGGCTTTGCCGACAACCTGCTCTGGGGCGATACCCACCTGCACACCCGCTTCTCGATGGATGCCGGCATGTTCGGCACCGTGCTCGGGCCGGAGGATGCCTATCGCTTCGCGCGTGGCGAGACCGTGACCTCGAACACCGGCCAGCGGGTGCGCGCGGTGCGTCCGCTCGACTTCCTCGTGGTGGCCGACCACGCCGAGAACCTCGGCGTGCCGCTGCTGCTGGCCGAGGGCAATGCCGAGCTGCTCGAGAACGAGTATGGCCGCCGCTTCTACGACCTGATCCAGGAGGGCAACGGCTACCAGGCCTATGACCTCTGGGGCCGCGACGGCATGACCCAGTTTGTCGACCTGATCGACGATCCGCGCATCCAGCAGACCACCTGGCAGCGCCAGATCGAGCTGGCCGAGGAATATAACGATCCCGGCACCTTCACCGCTATGTTGGGCTTTGAATGGACCCTGAGCGGCACGCTGCAGGATCCGGGCAACCTGCACCGCGTGGTGATCTTCCGCGACGATGCCGACAAGGTCTCGAAGGTGCTGCCGTTCTCGCTGTTCGACGGCCAGGATGTCGAGCTGCTGTGGGATTACATGCAGAGCTACGAGGACGAGACCGGCGGGCAGGTTCTGGCCATCCCGCACAACGGCAACGTCTCGAACGGCAAGATGTTCGCCGTCGAGCGCGGCAACGGCGAGCCCATCGATGCCGAGTATGCCCGCGAGCGCATGCGCTGGGAGCCGCTGGTGGAATCGACCCAGATCAAGGGCGACAGCGAGGCGCACCCGTTCCTCTCGCCCAATGACGAGTTCGCCGATTACGGCACCTGGGACTCCGCCGACATTGGCGGCATCGTTCCCAAGACTCCCGAGATGCTACCCTATGAGTACACCCGCACGGCGCTGCAGATCGGACTCCAGCAGCAGCAAAAGCTTGGCGTGAACCCGTTCAAGATGGGCCAGATCGGCTCCTCCGACAGCCACACCGCGCTCTCGACCACCCGCGACGAGAACTTCTTCGGCAAGATGGACACCGGTGAGCCGAGCCCCGATCGCCACAAGAGCTACGTAATCCAGGCCTTCGGCGGCGACGAGAGCCTCTCGACCTTCGAGTATGACACGCTCGCCTCCGGCCTCGCCGGCGTCTGGGCCCGCGAGAACACCCGCGAGGCGATCTGGGACGCGATGAGCGCCAAGGAGGTCTACGCCACCACCGGCACGCGGATCACCGTGCGCCTGTTCGGCGGCTGGGACTATGAGCCCGACGATGCCTACCGCACCAACGTGATCGAGATCGGCTATGACAAGGGCGTGCCGATGGGCGGCGATCTGCGCCCGGCCCCCGAGGGCGCCGAGGCCCCGGTCTTCATGGTCGGCGCGATGAAGGATGCGTGGTCGGGCAATCTCGACCGCATCCAGATCATCAAGGGCTGGGTCGATGCCGAGGGCGAGCGTCACGAGCGGATCTACGACGTCGCGGTCTCCGACGGGCGCGAGATCGGCGAGGATGGCCGCGCGATGGAAGAGGTCGGCAGCACCGTCGACATCGAGACCGCGACCTGGACCAACACCATCGGCGCGCCCGAGCTGCGCGCGGTCTGGACCGACCCGGAGTTCGATCCCGCTCTGCCGGCGGTCTACTATGCCCGCGTGCTCGAGATCCCGACCCCGACCTGGCAGGCCTATGACGAGGTGCGCTTCGACATGAAGATGGAGGCCGAGGGCATCCCGCGCGAGCACCAGGAACGCGCCTACACCTCGCCGATCTGGTACACGCCCGCCGGATGACGCCTTGCGCCAACGGCAGAAACCGGCATCCTGACCCCAACGTGACGCCCCGGCCTCAGGCTGGGGCGTTTGCTCGCAGCAACACCTCGCAGCAACACGAAGAGCCCATGACCCCGACCTCTCTCCTCCGCTCGCCGCTCCTGCATTTCTTCGTCCTCGGCGGTGCCATCTTCGCCGCCTTCGCCCTGCTCGACGACACGCCCGAGGCCGCGTCTCCGGACGCCATCGTGCTGAGCCCGGACGAGGCCGGCCGGATCCTTGGGCGTTTCGAGCAGACCTGGAACCGCCCGCCAACGCCGCCCGAGCTCGAGGGGATGCTGCGCGCCTGGGCGCTGGAGGAAGCCTATGTGCGCGAGGCGACCGCGCTGGGGCTCGACCAGAACGATCCGGTGATCCGGCAGCGGCTGAGCCTCAAGATGCGCTTTCTCGCCGAGAGCGCCAGCGCCGTGGCGGAGGTCGATGACGAGACGCTGCAGGCCCATCTCGACGCCAACACCGACAAGTTCCGCCGCCCCGCCGCGCTGGCCTTCCGGCAGGTGCCGGTGAGCGCAGAGGAGGTCGCGGCGACGCTCGACGCGCTGAACGGCGGCGCGGCACCCGAGACGGTCGCGGGATCGAGCCTCCTGCCGCTGAGCTTCAAGCCGACCCTCGCGCCGGTGATCGACCGCAGCTTCGGCACCGGCTTTGCCGAAGCTCTGGCCAAGCTGCCGCGCGGCAGCTGGCAGGGGCCTGTCGAGAGCGGCTTCGGTCTGCATCTGGTGCAGGTGACCGAATACACCGAGGGCGGCCTGCCGGCGCTGAGCGAGATCCGCGACGCGGTCGAGGCCGACTGGCGCGCGGAGCAGGGCCGCAAGAGCCAGGATGCCTTCGCCGAGGCGTTGCTCGCGCGCTATTCGGTCACGCTGCCCAGTGCCGAGGAGGTGCTGTCGCAATGACCCGGCTGCTCTTTGCCCTGCTGACCGCGCTGACGCTCCTGCCGGGCCTTGCGCAGGCGCATGCGCTCGACCCCGGCTATCTCGAGCTGACGCCGCTCTCCGAGGACAGCTGGCGCGTGACCTGGCGCGCGCCGGATGTCTCGGGCCGCCCGATGCCGCTCACGGTGCGCCTGCCCGAGAGCTGCAGCGGCGCCCCCGCCGCCGCGCCGGTCTTTGACGGGCGGGCTTGGGTGACGGGCTGGATCGCGAGCTGCCCCGGGGGACTCGCCGGCGGCACGATCCGCATCGAGGGGCTCGAGACCACCGCGACCGACACGCTGGTGCGCTACGAGCTGACGCCGGGGCAGACGCAGATGCACCGGCTGACCGCCGAGGCCACCGCCTTTGTCGTGCCGGCGCAGGCGGGCACGGTCGAGATCCTCGCGAGCTATGTCTCGCTTGGTTTCAGCCACATCCTCGAAGGACTCGACCACCTGCTCTTCGTCTTCGCGATGCTGCTGCTGGTGCCGACTTACAAGCGCCTGTTCTGGGCCGTCACCGCCTTCACGCTGGCGCACAGCATCACGCTGGCGGCTGCGACGCTTGGCATCCTGCGCATCCCTTCGCCCCCTGTCGAGGCGGTGATCGCGCTGTCGATCGTGTTCCTTGGCTACGAGCTCTGCCTGCCCGCCGAGCGCCGCGACCCGCTGACCATGCGGGCGCCGTGGCTGGTCTCGTTCTCCTTCGGGCTGATCCACGGCCTGGGCTTTGCCGGCGCATTGCGCGAGATCGGCCTGCCCGAGGCGGATATCCCGCTGGCGCTGTTCTCGTTCAATGTGGGCGTCGAGCTGGGGCAGCTCTTCTTCATCGCCATCGTGCTGCTGGTGGGGGCGGTGCTGCGGCTGATCCTGCCGCTCTTCGCCCGCCATGCCGAGACCTTCCGGCGTGGTGCGGGCTATGCCATCGGCAGCATTTCGGCCTTCTGGGTGATCGACCGGATCGCGGGGTTCTGACAACGGTGCACCGGCCCGGCAGCTGTGACCGGGCGCATCGCTTCTGGGCGGCCAGAGAGGTGGCGGGGCGATGTTCTGGGTGCGCTGCCAGACCGTGGCAGGAGCGGTGTGACGCGGGATGCGTCGCAAAGGGCCGCTCTGCCGCCCGCAGAGCCGGGCCTGCTGCGGCCCGGCCATGGGTCAAGCGACGTGAGAGGCGCTCCCTCTCGCGTCTCGGCTCAGAGGATGCCTTCGTAGATCGGGCCGAGCGTGTCGGTCTCGAACAGCGAGGACACCGAGGTGCCGTTCCAGATGTTGAGGATCGCCTGGGCGAACATCGGCGCGGTGGGTACCACGCGGATGTTGGGCGCCGCGGCGACCGCATCGGTGGCGGCGATCGAGTCGGTGATCACCAGCGACTTCATCACCGACTTGGTGACGCGCTCGACGGCGGGGCCCGAGAGCACGCCGTGGGTGATGTAGGCGTGCACCTCGGTGGCGCCGTGGTTCATCAGGATCTCGGCGGCCTTGCACAGCGTGCCGGCGGTGTCGCAGATGTCGTCGACGATGATGCATTTCTTGCCGGTCACGTCGCCGATCACGGTCATCTCGGCGATCTCGCCGGGCTTCTCGCGGCGCTTGTCGACGATCGAGAGCGGCGCGTTGATGCGCTTGGCCAGCTCGCGGGCACGGGCCACGCCGCCGACGTCCGGAGAGACGATCATGACGTCATCAAGCTCGCCCTCGAAATGCTTCATGATGTCGAGCGCGAAGACCGGCGAGGCGTAGAGGTTGTCGACGGGGATGTCGAAGAAGCCCTGGATCTGGGTGGCGTGCAGGTCCATCGTCAGGACCCGCTCGATGCCGGCCTCGGCGATCATGTTGGCCACCAGCTTGGCGGTGATCGGGGTGCGGGCCTTGGTGCGACGGTCCTGGCGGGCATAGCCGAAATAGGGGATCACCGCGGTGATGCGTGCGGCCGAGGAGCGGCGCAGCGCGTCGGCCATGATCAGCAGTTCCATCAGGTTGTCGTTCGCCGGGCGCGAGGTCGACTGCAGGATGAACATGTCCTCGCCGCGGACGTTCTCGTAGACCTCGACAAAGATCTCCTGGTCGTTGAAGCGCTCGACCCGGGCCTCGACGAGGCCGACCGACATGCCGCGATAGAGCGACATGCGACGGGCGATGGCATTGGCGAGGGGCTTGTTGGCATTGCCCGCGATAAGCTTGGGCTCGATGACGGTCGGCATGGGAGGCGGCTCCGGCAGCAGAATGACAGATTCGTGACGTTGCCGGTCGCTTAGCATGCAGGTAGCGTGGCGCAAAGACGCACTCCGATACGAGGGACGACATGGCGCATCTGGACTACTATTTTACCGTTCTTTCCCCCTTTGCCTACCTCGCCGGGACCCGCATGGAGGAAATTGCCGCGCGCCATGGGCTGACGGTGACCTACAAACCGCTCGACATCATGGCGCTGTTCCCGCGCACCGGAGGGGCGGCGCCGAAGGATCGGCATCCCTCGCGGATGGCTTATCGCGCGCAGGATCTGCCGCGGCAGGCAAAGAAGGCGGGGATGGCGCTGAACCTGAAACCGGCGCATTGGCCGACCAATCAGGCGCCGGCCTCCTACGCGATCATCGCGGCGCAAAAGGCGGGCGGCGGCGATCTGGGCGGGCTGGTGCAGTCGATCCTGCGCGCGGTCTGGGTCGAGGAAAAGGACATCGCCGAGGATGCCGTGGTGCAGGAGTGCCTGAAGGCTGCCGGCTTCGATCCCTCGCTCACCTTCAGCGGCATGCTGACCGGGGCGGAGATCTATGCGTCCAATCTCGAGGACGCGGTCAATGCGGGGGTGTTCGGATCGCCGTTCTATGTGCTGGATGACGGCGCGATGTTCTGGGGACAGGACCGGCTCGAGGATCTCGACCTGCACCTCGCGGGCAAGCTCTGAGGGCTTGCGCGGTCGCGCTCAGGCCTGCTTGTTGAGCCCGACGGACGGGGTGGCCTGCTTGTCCGCCACCGGAAGCCGCCCGACCCACCAGATCGCCATGCCGTTCAGGGCGAAAAGCCCTGCAACACAGGCTGCCATGAGAAGAATGGTGACGATCGCGCTCATTTCGGGTGGCTCCTTTTGCTTTGTAAGCCAATCCCGTTTCCTAGAGAAAGTTCCACAGCCGCTCTAGTCCGAGGCTCGGGCGCGGCGGATCAGAACAGCGAGAGTTGCCGCTCGGCCACACCGGCCGTGCGGGCCTCGTGTTGCAGCAGCCAGGTCTTTGTATCCAGCCCGCCGCCAAACCCGGTGAGCGCGCCGCTTTTCCCGATAACACGATGACAAGGAAGGATAATCGGCAGAGGGTTGGCGCCGTTGGCGGCGCCCACGGCGCGGCTGGCGCCGGGCTGTCCGAGGGCGTGGGCGAGTTCGCCGTAGCTGCGGGTTTCGGCATAGGGAATGGTGGCGAGCAGAGCCCAGATTTTCTTTTGAAACTCCGTGCCGCGGATGTCGAGCGGCACGCTAATTGCGCGAAGTTCTCCGGAAAAGTACTCGTCTAGCTGGTGGCGCACCACGTCGAAGGGCGCGGGATCGGGCAGCCAGCCCTCTTGCGGCGCGACGGCCTTTTTGCCGGAGGGAAAGCTCAGGAGGCGCAGCGCCGGGCCGTCGCCCGCCAGCAGCAGCGAGCCGACGGGGCTGTCGTGATGGCAGTAGCTCAGGCTCATGGGGCAGACTTTCGCAGCGCGGAGGGCGGCCGGCCGTAGAGCGCCGAGACCGCGGCGTTGAAGCGGCGCAGGCTGCCAAAGCCGGCGCGGCGGGCGATCTCGGCCATCGGCAGGTCGCTGTCATTCAGCAGCCGTTTGGCGCGCTGCACCCGCAGGGTCTGGGCCACCTGCAGCGGCGAAGCGCCAACCTGCCCGGCGAAGAGCCGGGTGAGGTGCCGGGCGCCGATGCCGAGCCGGTCGGCGAGCGCCGCAACGGTGCCGGTGTCGAGCGCGCCCTCCTCGATCAGCCGCAGGGCGCGGGCGACGGTGGTGCGGGTGCCGTTCCAGGCGGGGGAAAACGGCGCGGTCTCGGGGCGGCAGCGCAGGCAGGGGCGGTAGCCCGCGCGCTCGGCGCTGGCGGCGCTGGGGAAGAAGGACACGTTCTTGGTCAGCGGCGGGCGCACCGGGCAGACCGGGCGGCAATAGATCCCGGTGGTGCGCACGGCGGTGAAGAACACCCCGTCGTAGGCGGGGTCGCGGCGCATCCTTGCGGCATTGCATGTGTCGAAATCCAGCATGGGCCGAGCATAGCGCGCAGGCCGCGCCGGAGCGAGCCTGCGCCGGCAATGAGGTCCGGAAACGGCCAGTGGGGCTCAGCTCGTTTTCTTCTTGCCGATGCGCGGCTCGGTGCCGGCGCGCAGGCGCGCGATATTGCTGCGGTGGCGCCAGAAGATCACGATGGTGAGCGCCACGGTCAGCGCGGTCAGCTCGTACTCGCGCATCAGGATCATCCACGCGGTCGACATCAGCGCCGCGACCAGCGCGCCGACGCTCGAGATGCTCGACAGCGCCGCGGCGGCGAGCCATGTGGCGCAGCACATCAGGCCCACGGGCCAGCTCAGCGCCAGCATCAGGCCGAGGAAGGTGGCCACGCCCTTGCCGCCCTGGAAGCGCAGCCAGACCGGGTAGCAATGGCCGATGAAGGCGGTAACGCCGGCGAGCTGCGCCGCATCCTCGCCCGCCAGCCAGCGCGCCAGAAGCACCGCGACCGCGCCCTTGCCGCCATCGAGCAGCAAGGTGCCCGCGGCGGCGGCCTTGTTGCCGGTGCGCAGCACGTTGGTGGCGCCGATATTGCCCGAGCCGATCTTGCGCAGGTCTCCGAGCTTCATCACCCGTGTCAGCACCATCCCGAAGGGGATCGAGCCGAGCAGGTAGCCGATGACGGCCCAGAGCAGCAGCGGGAACGGGGCGGTGGTGATCTCGGGCAGCATCAGGCGCTCCGGTAGACGGCGGTTCCGGCGACGAAGGTCGCGAGGACCTTACCCTGAAGCCGGGCGCCATCAAACGGTGTATTCTTCGACTTCGACTGCAACTTGAAGCGGTCGAGAATGAACGGCTTGTCGGCGTCGAACAGCACCAGATCGGCGGGCGCGCCCTTGGCCATGCGGCCCGAGGCGAGGCCCAGCCGCTTGGCCGGGTTGAGCGACAGCGCCCGGAACAGCGTCGGCAGCTCGAGCTCGCCGGAATGGTAGAGCCGCAGCAGCACCGGCAGCATGGTCTCGAGCCCCACGGCGCCCGAGGCGGCCTCTTCGAAGGGCAGGCGCTTGGACTCTTCGTCCTGCGGGGTGTGGAAGCTGCCGATGATGTCGATCAGCCCCGAGCGCACCGCCTCGACGGTGGCCTGCCGGTCCTCTTCCGAGCGCAGCGGCGGCTTGACCTTGAAGAAGGTGCGGTAGTCGGAGACGTCGAGCTCGTTGAGCGTCAGGTGATGCATCGAGGTGCCGGCGGTGACGTCGAAGCCGTTCTTCTTGGCCCGCTCCAGCGCCGGCAGGGCGCGGGCGGTGGTGATCTGGTCGGCGTGGTAGCGCACGCCGGTCATCTCGACGAGGGCGATGTCGCGGTCGAGCCCCATGCGCTCGGCCATCGGCGAGACCGCCGGCAGGCCGCGCAGCGAGGCGAACTTGCCCGAGGTGGCGGCGCTGCCCTTCGACAGGCCCGGCTCCTGCGGGTGGCACATGACCAGCGCGCCGAGCGAGCGGGCATAGGTCATGGCGCGCGAGAGCACCTTGGTGTCGGTGACCACGTGGTCGCAATCGGTGAAGGCCACGGCGCCGGCATCGAGCAGGAAGCCGAGCTCGGTCATCTCGCGCCCCGCGCGGCCCTTGGTCAGCGCGGCCATCGGCAGCACGTGGACCGGCGCGTCATCCTCGGCGCGGTCGCGGATGAACTCGAGCACCTCGGGCGTATCGATCGCCGGATCGGTGTCGGGCCGGGTGACCATGGTGGTGACGCCACCGGCGGCGGCGGCAAGGCCAGCGGTCTTGTAGCTTTCCTTGTGCCGGTCGCCCGGCTCGCCGATCTTGACGCCGATATCGACGATGCCCGGCGCGAGGAAGGCGCCACGGGCGTCGATGCGGTCGGCATCCGCGACCTGCGGGTCGGGCTGGTCGAAGATCTCGGCGATGAGCCCATCGCGCAAGAGCACGGCGCCGTCGGACACGGTATCGGCGTCTGGGTCGATCAGGCGGGCATTGGTGAGGAGCGTTGCGGTCATGCGGTGCGGTTCCCGGTCAGTCTCTGCGTTTGGCGGCGTCTGCCCGCGCAGGGGTGGAGTAGTGCAAGAGCGGCAAAAGGGAAAGGGTCATCCCGCCTCCGGCCGTGCGGCATCGATCCGCGCCACCACTGCCACCGGGTCGGCCTGGAACTTGATCAGGTGCTTGTCTCCCGCGCGGGTGACGAGCTGCACCGCCGAGCCGATGCGGCGGACCCTGGCGAGATCGGCGAGCGCCACATGGCGCTGCGCCGGCCCGTTGAGGGCGTCGCCGGTCATCTCCCAGACATGGCCCAGCTCTTCGGACATCAGGTACCAGCCGCGCGCCGCCACGGCGGCCAGCGCGCCGACGGCGCCGGTCCAGACATGCGGGGTGCCGGTGAGCCAGAGCAGGATCATCGCCGCGGGCATGGCGAGCGCCGCCAGCGTCACGTGGCTTTGCACATAGGTGGCGCGGTCGGGGGCGAAGCGGGCCGCGGGGGCGCCGCCGCCGGTCATGTCAGCCCCAGCACGAGCCAGCCGAGCACCAGCACCGCCAGCGCGCCGAGCGCGATCATCGCAAGCGGCGGCATGCGGCCCTTGTCCAGAGCGGGGCCGGCGGCGTCGCCGGCGGGGCGGCTGCGCGCCGCCTTGCTGCGGGGGGAGGGGCCGCGGCTGCGCCCGGCTTCTTCGTGGAAGGTGCCGACCCAGCGCAAGGGGCTCGCGATGCTGAGCTCCTGCGAGACGTGGTCGAAGGCCTGGCTCGGCAGCACCACCACGTGGCCTTTCAGCGCGTCGATGCGCGGGCGCATGTCGCGGAAATCGGCGCCCGCGAGCTGGTAGGCCTCGGTCAGGTAGGCCGAGAGGCTCATGTCGCCGAGATCGCGGATCGCCACCACGTCGACGAAGGCCGGGCGCAGGCGCTGCGCGCCGAGCCCGTATTGTAGCGGATATTCGCCGGTCCCCGCCTGGGTGGTGTAGCGCTCGATCGCCTCGGGCGGCAGATCGAGATGGAACAGCCGCACCACCCCGGTCTCGGAGCCGTTGATCTGCATCTGCGTCATGCGGAGAGTTCCGTGGGCCTTGCCCGAAGGTTGCGTGCCAGCAGGTCCATCGCCGCCATGCGCACCGCGACGCCCATCTCGACCTGCTCCTGGATCACCGAACGGTTGATGTCGTCGGCGATGGTGCCGTCGATCTCGACCCCGCGGTTCATCGGGCCCGGGTGCATGACGATGGCGTCGGGCTTGGCATGGGAGAGCTTGTCGGCGTCGAGCCCCCAGCGGTGATAGTATTCGCGCTCGGAGGGGATGAAGCCGCCATCCATGCGCTCTTTCTGGAGCCGCAGCATCATCACCACGTCGACATCCTCGAGCCCCTTGCGCATGTCGTCATAGATCTCGACGCCGAACTCGGACATGCCGGCGGGGATCAGGGTCGAGGGGCCGACGAGGCGGACGCGGTTTTCCATCTTCTGCAGCAGCAGGATGTTCGACCGCGCCACGCGGGAATGGGCGATGTCGCCGCAGATGGCGATGTTGAGCCGGTGCAGCCGGCCCTTGGCGCGGCGGATGGTGAGCGCGTCGAGCAGCGCCTGGGTCGGGTGCTCGTGGCGGCCGTCGCCGGCGTTGAGAACGGCGCAGTTGACCTTCTGGGCCAAGAGGTCGACGGCGCCGGAATGTGGGTGGCGCACCACCAGCAGGTCGGGGTGCATGGCGTTGAGCGTCAGCGCGGTGTCGATCAGGGTCTCGCCCTTTTTGATCGAGCTGGCCTGCATGGCCATGTTCATCACGTCCGCGCCGAGGCGCTGGCCGGCAATCTCGAAGCTGGCCTGGGTGCGGGTGGAGTTCTCGAAGAACATGTTGATCTGGGTGAGGCCGGAAAGCACGTTGGAGTGCTTCTCGCGCCGCCGCGACAGGGTGACGTACTGGTCGGCGAGATCGAGCAGCGTGGTGATTTCGTCGGGGCGCAGGGGCTCGATGCCCAGAAGATGACGCTGGTCGAAACGCATGGCGGTGCTCCGTGAAAGATTGCCTGTCTGTATAGGAAGGGGGAGGGGGCGCGACAAGTGGCAGCCCCGCATCCCGGGCACACTCCCGCCCACCCACCGTGCGCCCGGGATGCGGGGCGGGGGCGGACTGCAAGAGGGGGGCAGCTCAAGCGCTGCGCGCTGATCGGGGCCTGTTCGGAAACGGAAAACCTGTTCGCGTCAGGGGACCATGACGGCCATGCCCGAACCGAAGCGCCGTGTCCGACAGAGCCGGATCGGGGGGCCTTTGTTCGACGGCTCCGGCCCCGGTGCCGCGCAGGCGCGGCTGGGCCAGCATCCGGCCTCCGTGACAGCCGGTTCGACGAGAGCGGCGCCGGTCTGCGGGCTGTCGGGGAAATCCTGCGGCGGGGGCCAAGCTTGGCCTACACATCTTGACAAGGGAATGTAATGCTGTGGGTATGCCGGGGTGCCCTGAGGGCGACGCGAAACAGCCTTCCCTCTGTCAGCCCCTTCAGGTCATATATTATTCGAAAGAGAACATCGGGCATTGGTGAAGATGAAGATATTCATGACGCTTCTTGTCCGTGACGAGGAGGATATCCTCGAGGACAATTTGCGCTTTCATCACGAGCAGGGCGTTGACGGCTTCATCATAACCGATAATCTCTCGACTGACAGGACCGCCGAAATTGTCCGGTCTCTTTCCAGCGAAATGGATATCGAGTACATATATCAGCCCGAGGACACCTACGACCAGTCGCAATGGGTGACGAGCATGGCGCGTCGGGCTGCGCGGGAGCACAATGCCGACTGGGTCATCAACAATGATGCCGACGAATTCTGGGTGGCAAGTTGTGGCACGCTGCGGAGCTTTCTCGAAACCGTCCCGGACGACGTCGGGATTTTGCAGATCGAGCGACATAACGCCGTTCTCTCCGCCGACGGCCCGGACTTTCTGCAGGCCCGCAGTCATCCGAGAACGAGCACGGCGTTTGAATGTGAAAGCCGAAACATTTTTGGAACCGCGCTGCCCGGGAAGTGTCTTCACCGTGGCGAAAACGGTGTGGTCGTTCCCCAAGGCAATCACAATGCGCACGGCATTGCTGGCAGGAAGGTCATCGTCAAGGATGATCTGAAGATTCTTCACTTCCCGTATCGCACTCTGGGTCAATACCGGAGGAAGATCCGAGCCGGGGGAAAGGCGTATTCTCAGAACGCCAGTCTTCCGGAGAGTATCGGGTCTACATGGCGAGAACACTACCGGCTCATCGATACCGGGGCGATCGAGGATTTCTGGAGGGATTTGGCAAAACCGCGCCAGTCTGTCGCGATTGGTCTCGCGTCAGGGTCGTTCTTTCAGAACGACCAGGTTCGTGACACGCTCGAAGGTGAGGCCGAAAGGCGGCGCGAGGCGCGCATGCTCGACGGGCTGCAGACTCTTGCCGACAAAACGCAGGAGCAGATTTCAGAACTCGGAAAAGAGCTGACAAAGAACATCAAGAGGATCGAGTCCAAGCGTTGGCCAACCCGACCACTCTATTACAGCTTCGAATTTAGTCTGCGCGGCCCGGGGCGGCAATTGGCAATACTGGAGGAGCTATCTCGTGGTGCGAGTGTTGCCAGTCTGTGCAAGGACTTCGCCAGGTTGCGAGATGCGTTCTCTTTGTTCCCTAGAAATGAAGATTTCAGAGAATTCCTGAAAGAGCTCCTCTTTCTCGGATTTCCGGAAGACGTGGCGCGGCTCAGGGCTGACTGCAACGGGAAGCGCGTGGTTCTGCACATCAGCTGCCTGCCGAAGCTTCAAAAGGCAGAAGCCTCTGCCGCGACATTCTCTCAGCTCGGTGAGGGGTACCACGACATCATCATTTCCGGAAGCCGGGATGATCGGTCGGAAGATGATACGCCGCTTTGGCTGGACTATGACGGTCGCCATTTGCGCATCCCGGTGTCTGACAATTATGAAAGCCTTCACAAGAAGGTCTTTTATGCGCTCTGCCTGCTCGACCTTGCGACCGATGTCGATCTGGTCATCAAGGTCGACGATGACCTGCATCTGGATAGCGCGCAGAGTTTCTCGGATCTCGTGGAGACGCTTTCGTCGGACGATACGACCTGTGCCGGGCGAGTGGTCGGATCGCCGCGACATCAGGATCAATGGCACGGGTGGCACGTCGGGAAGTGCTCGGACCCGATTGTTGAAGGGCGTGGCTACCAATTTCCACTGCCGAGACGGTATCCGGCCGGGGGCTACGGCTACTGCCTCAATCGGCGCGGAGTCGCAGCCTGCGCCTATATGTACCTCGCGATGCGCGGGTTTTTCGCGATGCCTCTCGTGGGTCTCGAAGACGTTTACGTCGGCCACGCTTTGTTTTCGGAAGGTCTGGATGTGAAGAATGTTTCTTCCGTGGATCATGAGTTGGCGTTTCCGGGCCTGCGGAGCCTCGAGCATTACAGATGTCTGGGGGAGTAGACTGCGGGGCGTCAAATCAGACCGGCGCAGCAAGCTGTTGCGCTATGGTTTCCGGAACGGCTCGCCAGACCGTCAGTGGATCGGCAGGGCGGCGCGGGTGCGGCGTGTCGGCGGGGGGCGCCCTGACCCACGCCGATGAGATCGGTTGCGGTGGAAGGCAAAGATGAAAGAATTCGATATCTACAACCTGAAGATCGCGATCCCGGATCACCTTCTAACGGATCCCATTCGGGAGATGATCGAGAAGGGCTGGTATGAGGTAGACGAGGTGCAGGCCCTGAAGGCGAACCTTCGTCCGGATGATGTCTTGCTTGAAGTCGGCGGAGGAATGGGCGTCGTCGCGGCCTTCAGCGCTCGAAAGCTTGGCGCGGCGCGCGTGACAACCGTCGAAACGAACCCCGAGATGATTGCGGTTATCAAGGGGAATCTGGCGGGAAACGGGTATGAGCGCGTCGATGTCCGTCATGGCGCTGTTGTCGAGGGGGCGGGCGAAGACTCGATAGAGTTCTTCCTGCCGAACAGCTTCTGGGCGGCCTCGACAAGCCGAACCGGCATGGGTGAAAAGGCACGAGCGGTTCGCGTGCCGACGATCTCTCTCTCTGACCTCATCGAACAGACCAAACCTTCCGTCGTCATGGTGGATGCGGAGGGGGAAGAAGCCAGATTTTTCCGCTTCACCGTGCCGGACTGTCTTCGCCTGATCATATTGGAGCTCCATCCCGAGAAGTATCCAAGATCAATGGTGCGGGAGATCTTTCAGCGGCTCGACGCGCAGGGATTCGTCTACCAGCCCAAGGGTTCGAGAGGGGCGGTTGTCTGCTTTGAACGGATGAATGCGGCGGGCTGACCGGCGCATCACCACCCGGTCGGAACTTTGGACGCGTGCTATTGGCTGTGCGCTGTGACTGACGACAGTAGAGACCGGAGGGGCGTTCTGTTCCTGTTAGATCAGCGGGTTCGGTTCCTCCGGCATCACTTGGGCCGCTGTCTCGGGGGGTACGGTCCAGGGCAGTAGGTGAGGCCTCGGCGGACGCCGGCCAGCGGGGGGCCGTGAAAACCTTGGCGAGGGAGGCGACGCGATCCGCATTCTGGCAGCCGGGAGGGCCGCAAAAGATGTCGACGTTCGTCCATCGGTTGCCGGGCCGGATCGTGAGTATTTGAAACATAGAGAAGACAGCGGGGATTTCCGCCGTCGCGCGCTGCGTCTAAGGTCTGCCCCATGGATTCGGGACTGGACTGGCATTACGCCCGCGCGGCGCTGGAGTGGCAGCTTGAGCTGGGCGCCGACGAGGCGATCGGCGAGACGGCGGTCGACCGCTTTGCCGTGGAGGTCGAGCTGCAGGCGACGCGCGCCGCAGCCGTGGCGGCGCAGCCCGGCCCGCGCGGCGGCGGGGCGATGCCGCCGCCCAAGGTCGACGAGGGGCCGGACCCGGTCGCCGTTGCAAGGCAGGCGGCTGCCGCGGCCGCCACGCTTGACGATCTGCGCGAGGCGATGGCGGCGTTCGAGCATTGCGAGCTGAAGCGCGGCGCGCGCAACCTGGTGTTCAGCGATGGCGTGCCCGAGGCGCGGGTGATGATCGTGGGCGAGGCGCCGGGGCGCGACGAGGATCTGCAGGGCAAGCCCTTCGTCGGCCGCGCCGGGCAGTTGCTCGACCGTATGCTCGGGGCCATCGGCCTGTCGCGGGCGGAGAGCGTCTATATCACCAACGTGCTGCCCTGGCGCCCGCCGCAGAACCGCGACCCGAAGCCCGACGAGATCGCGATGATGACGCCGTTCCTTGCCCGGCATATCGCGCTGGTCGAGCCTGAGGTGCTGGTGGTGATGGGCAACATCTCTTGCGATGCGCTGCTGGGCAAGCGCGGCATCACCCGGCTGCGCGGCAAATGGGCCGAGGCGCAGGGCCGCCCGGCGCTGCCGATGTTCCATCCCGCCTACCTTCTGCGCCAGCCGCAGATGAAGCGCGAGGCCTGGGCCGACATGCTGGAACTGACGGCAAAGCTTCGGGCCAAGGCGTGAGCCAGTTCTGCGCCCCATCTCTTGCGGTGGCGCTGGTTCTGGGGAGCATGGCGGCGGCCGAGGGGCCGGGTTTTCGTATCGACTTCGACCTGCTCTTCGAGCGCGAGGCCCGGGCGGTGCAACAGCCCTCGCCGGGGGTGGACCATCTCGAGTTGCCGGGGCCGGTGATCGTCGAGCGGCGGGGCGGGCAGGTGCGGGCGGTCGATCAAAGCGGTTGGGGCGCGGCTGGGTGTGCGCTTGGGCGGCTGGTGACTGCCGCGGCGGCGGTGTTGAGCTGTCCGGATTTGTTCTCGGCTGAGCAGCGCGACCGGGTGGCGGGGCAGCTGTTGCGCGGGGTGGGGTTCTTTGCCGCCAACACCGTGCCGGCGATGGGCGAGGCCGAGGCGCGCGATGCGATGCAGGCGGCGCTGGCGGCGGAGCGCGCCAAGCTCGCGCTCTCGTGTGCGGACCGCGACGCTGCGCCGCTGGCCTTTGCCGCGCATATCGCCGAGGATCCCTCCCTGCGGCGCTTCGGCAGGATCTTCGAGACGCCGCGCCTGCCCGTGACCGACCCTTGCCCCTGAGAGACCCGAGACCGCCCCATGTCCCGTATCGACGACACCAAGCAATTCATCCCCGTCCGCATCGCCGTGCTGACCGTCAGCGACACGCGCGGCCTCGCCGAGGACCGCTCGGGCGACACGCTGGTGCAGCGCCTCAC
The DNA here is from genome assembly GCF_059781815.1 of Salipiger sp. Classification (NCBI taxonomy): domain Bacteria; kingdom Pseudomonadati; phylum Pseudomonadota; class Alphaproteobacteria; order Rhodobacterales; family Roseobacteraceae; genus Salipiger; species Salipiger sp. Next base: position 16,360 of record NZ_JBYNAH010000020.1, read on the forward strand.
CGACGCCGGGCATACGCTTGCGGCGCGGGCGATCTGCACCGACGACCGGGACAAGATCGCGGACCAGCTGCGCGCCTGGGTCGCCGACAGCGAGATCGACGTGATCCTCTCGACGGGCGGCACCGGGCTCACCGGGCGCGACGTGACCGTCGAGGCGCATCGCGACGTCTACGAGAAAGAGATCGAGGCCTTCGGCACCGTTTTCACCATCGTCTCGATGAAAAAGATCGGCACCAGCGCGGTGCAGAGCCGGGCGACGGGGGGCGTGGCCGGCGGCACCTATCTCTTTGCGCTGCCGGGCAGCACCGGCGCCTGCAAGGATGCCTGGGACGAGATTCTGGCCTTCCAGCTCGATTATCGGCACCGGCCCTGCAATTTTGTCGAAATTTTTCCACGGCTCGACGAGCATCAGCGGCGGAAATGATCATCTGCCGCGTATGAATACGGTGGCGCGGGGCTGCGACCGCACACATATGATATCCTGAAAGGGTTTTCAGAACCCGACACAGCGGGAAGTTACGGCATGCGTTTCCTTCGTCAGAGCCTCATCGGGCTCTTTCTGCTCTCTCTCACCCTCGGCCTGCTGGTCTATGCCGGGGCGCTGGTGCGCGATGCGGTCGAGGCGCGGCTGAACGATGCGCCGCGCGTGCCGCAGGCGCGTGAGCGGGTGTTCGCGGTCAACGTCACACCGGCGCGTTTCGAGACAGTGACCCCGGTGCTGACGGCCTTCGGCGAGGTGCAGAGCCGGCGCACGCTGGAGCTGCGCACCGCTGTCGAGGGCACGCTGGTCGATCTGGCGCCGGATTTTGTCGAGGGCGGACGCGTCGAGGCGGGTGAGCTGCTGGCCCGCATCGACCCGGCCGACATGGAGGCCGAGCTGGCCCGCACCGAGAGCGCCGTGGTCGATGCCGAGGCCGAGCTGCGCGAGGCGCGCCGGGCGGTGGCGCTCGAGCAGGATGCGCTGACGGCGGCGCAGGAACAGGCGGCGCTGCGCCAGCGGGCCTTCGAGCGCCAGACCGATCTCGCCGCACGCGATGTGGGCACTGCGGCGGCGGTCGAGGAGGCCGAGCTCAGCGCTTCGTCGGCGCGGCAGGCGGTGGTGGCGGCGCGGCAGTCTCTGGCGCTCGCCGAGGCGCGGGTCGATCAGGCGCAGACCAGCCTGACGCGGTCGCGGATCGCCCGCGACGACGCGCAGCGCCGGGTCGACGAGACCGAGATCCGCGCCGAGTTCGCGGCCCAGCTCAGCGATGTCGCGGTGGTGGCCGGGCGCCGGGTCTCGGCCAACGAGCAGCTCGCGGTGCTGATCGATCCCGATGCGCTCGAGGTCGCCTTCCGCGTCTCGACCCTGCAATACGCGCGGCTGCTGGGAGAAAACGGGCGGTTGCGGCAGGTGCCGGTGACGGCGAAGCTCGAGCTTTACGGCGGCAATCTGGTGGCCACGGGCACCCTCTCGCGCGAGGGGGCGGCGGTGGGCGAGGGCCAGACCGGCCGGGTGCTCTATGCCACGCTCGACCAGGCGGCGGGCTTCAAGCCCGGTGATTTCGTCACCGTCGAGGTGACAGAGCCGGCGCTCGAACGGGTGGCGCGGCTGCCCGCAACGGCGCTCGACCCGGCGGGGCAAGTGCTGGTGATCGGCGAGGACGACCGGCTCGAGAGCGTGCCGGTGACGCTGATGCGGCGTCAGGGCGATGACGTGCTGGTGCGCGGCGAGGATCTCGACGGGCGCGACGTGGTGATGCAGCGCACGCCGCTTCTGGGCGCGGGCATCAAGGTCCGGCCACTGCTCGGTGGCGCGGCGCCCGAGGCCCCGCCGACGCAATCCGAAATGCTCGAACTCACCGACGACCGCCGCGCCCGCCTGATGGCCTTTGTCGAGGCGGCGAACGGCATGCCGGACGACGCCAAGCAGCGCATCCTCGCCCAGCTTTCTCAGGACAAGGTTCCGGCGCAGGTGGTGCAGCGCATCGAAGCCCGGATGGGAGGCTGACCGATGCGGCAGATCCCCGGACAGGCCAGCGGTATTCTCAGCTATTTCACCCGCCACCCGACCGTCGCGAACCTGCTTCTCGTGATCCTCGTGGTATCTGGGCTGCTCGCCGGCCCGAACATGCGGGCGCAGTTCTTTCCCGATGTGATCGACGATGACGTCACGGTGAGCGTGAGCTGGGACGGGGCCGGGGCCGAGGACGTGGATTCCGGCATCGTGCAGCTGCTCGAGCCGACGCTTCTGGCGGTCGAGGGGGTGGTGAATACAACCAGCCTGTCGCGCGAAGGCAGCGCCAGCATCGAACTCGAGTTCGAGCCGGGCTACGACATGATGAAGGCGGTCGACGATGTCGAGACCGCCGTCGACACCGTCACCGATCTGCCCGAGGATGCCGATGACCCGACGATCCGCAGCGGCGGGTGGCGCGACCGGGTGACCGACGTGGTGATCACCGGGCCGGTGGCGGTGGATCAGCTGGGCCGCTTTGCCGACGAGTTCGTGATCCGGCTCTTTGCCGAGGGCGTGACCCGAACCACCATCCGCGGCGTCGCCGCACCGCAGGTCATCATCGAGGTGCCGTCGCAGAACCTCATCGGTCATGACGTGACCATGCAGGAGATCGCCGACGCCATCGCCGGCGAAGTCAACGCCAACCCGGCAGGCGACGTGAGCGGGGCCAATGCCCGCGTGCGCACCGGGGTCGAGAAACGCAGCGCCGAGGCGGTCGAGGCCATCGTGCTGCGCTCGGAAGCCGATGGCACCAAGCTCACCGTGGGCGACGTGGCCACCGTGCGCCTCGAGGGGATCGACCGGGCGCGGACCTATTTCGTCGGCGAGAACCCGGCGATCTCGGTGCGGGTCGACCGTTCGGCGCAGGGCGACGCGATCAAGATCCAGCACACGGTCGAGGAGGTCGCGCGCGAGTTTCAGGCCTCGCTGCCCGAGGGCACGCAGGTCGACCTGATCCGCACCCGCGCCGAGGCGATCACCGGGCGCCTCAACATCCTGCTCGACAACGGGGCGATGGGGCTGGTGCTGGTTGTGGTGCTGCTGTTCCTGTTCCTCAACGCGCGCATCGCGATCTGGGTAGCGGCGGGCATTCCGACCTCGATGCTGGCGGCGCTGGCGCTGATGTATGCCTCGGGGCTGACGATCAACATGATCTCGCTCTTTGCGCTGATCATCACGCTGGGCATCGTGGTGGACGACGCCATCGTGGTCGGCGAGCACGCCGATCACATGTCTCGGCACGGGCTGGGGCCGGTGCAGGCGTCAGAGACCGCGGCGCAGCGCATGGCGCTGCCGGTGTTCTCGTCGACCCTGACCACGATCATCGCCTTCTTCGGCCTGACCGCCATCGGCGGGCGCTTCGGCGACATGATCCAGGACATTCCCTTCACCGTCATCATGGTGCTGATCGCCTCGCTGGTGGAATGCTTCCTGATCCTGCCCAACCACATGGCGCACGCCATCGCCTCGGCCCAGAAGGAGCACTGGTACGACCTGCCCTCGCGGCTGGTGAATCGCGGCTTCCGCTGGGTGCGCGAACGGCTGTTCCGCCCGCTCATGGTGGGGGTGATCCGGGCGCGCTACGTGGTGCTGGCGCTCGCGGTTCTGGCGCTGGCCAGCCAGGCGGCGCTGTTCATCCGCGGCGACGTGCAGTGGCGCTTCTTCAATTCGCCCGAGCAGCCCTCGGTCACCGGCAATTTCGCCATGGCGCCCGGCGCCACGCGCGAGGACACGCTGGCGCAGATGCGCCTGATGCAGAAAAGTGCCGAGGCGCTGGGCCGCGAATACGAGGAGCGCTACGGGCTCAACCCGATCGACTACATGATCGCCGAGATCGGCGGCACTGCCGGGCGCGGTCTTGCCGGCACCGAGAGCAAGGACGACGACCAGCTCGGCGCGATCTCGATCGAGCTGATCGAGGCCGATCTGCGGCCCTATTCCAGCTTTGCCTTCGTCGGCGAGCTTCAGGAGCGGGTCGAGCGGCATCCGCTGCTCGAGGTGGTCAGCTTCCGCGGCTGGCGCTCGGGCCCGGGCGGCGATGCGCTCGACGTGCAGTTCTACGGCGCCGACTCCGAGACGCTGAAGGCTGCCTCGCAGGACCTTCAGGCGGCGCTGCTGCGCTTCCCCGAGGTTTCTGCGGTCGAGGACAACCTGTCCTACGATATGGACGAGCTGGTGCTCGAGCTGACGCCGCAGGGCAAGGCGCTGGGCTTCACCATCGACGCGCTGGGCCGGGTGCTGCGCAACCGCGTGGGCGGCATCGAGGCCGCGACCTATCCCGACGGCCCGCGCTCTGCGGCGATCCGGGTCGAGCTGCCCGAGACCGAGCAGACCGCCGATTTCCTCGAGCGCATGCAGATGCGCACCCCCGATGGCGCCTACGTCCCGCTGGCGGATATCGTCAGCGTCTCGCGCACGTCGGGCTTTTCGACCGTGCGGCGCGAGAACGGGCTGCGGGTGATCTCGGTCACCGGCGACATCTCCGAGGACGATCCCGCCCGCGCAGCCGAGGTCATGCAGGCGCTCGAGCAGGAGATCCTGCCCGAGATCGCCGCCACGCGGCAGGTCGAGTGGCAACTGGCCGGCCTGTCGGAGCAGGAGAGCGACTTCCTTGCCGATGCCACCACCGGGCTGACGCTGGTGCTGCTGGGGATCTACCTCGTGCTGGCCTGGGTCTTTGCGAGCTGGACGCGCCCGCTGGTGGTGATGTCGATCATCCCATTCGGGCTGGTCGGTACGATCTATGGCCACGCGCTCTGGGAGGTGCCGCTGTCGATGTTCACCGTGGTGGGCCTGCTCGGCATGACCGGGATCATCATCAACGACTCGATCGTGCTGGTGACGCAGATCGACGAATACGCGCCCGACCGCGGCATCCTGCAGGCCATCGTCGACGGCACCGCCGACCGCCTCCGGCCGGTGTTCCTCACAACCGCCACCACGGTGCTCGGCCTCGCGCCGCTGCTCTACGAGCGCTCGTCGGATGCGCAGTTCCTCAAGCCCACGGTCATCACGCTGTGCTACGGGCTGGGCTTCGGGATGGTGCTGGTGCTTCTCGTGGTGCCGGCGCTGATCGCGGTGCAGCACGACATCTCGCGCCACATCGCCGCCTTCCGGCGCGGGCTGCGCTTCCGCCACGCGCGGGTGCGGGCGTTGATGCTGGTGGCGCTGGTGGGCGTGCTGGGCTGGCTCGCCGCCACCATGGGCTATGCGGCGGTGACCGGCGCGCTCTGGGCGCCGCTGGCGCTGCCGGCGCTGGCGATGCTCTCGCCGCTGGCGGCGGCGTTCCTGCTTTTCGTGGGCGGTGCCGGCGCGGCGGTTCTGGCGATCTGGATCGTCGCCGCGCTGGTGTTGGCGCTCAGCCGCCGGTCCGGAGCGGCTTGAGGCTGCGCGTGGCGGGGCCAACGCGGGTCGGGCGTTCGAAAATCAGGTTGGGGATCGGGCGGGTACCACCGTCCGGGCCGGTCAGCCTCAGCCGTCGCAGCCCTGGATATCCACCGCATGGTGCTCGCCCAGCACGGTGATCCGCAGGCGCGAGCGGTCGAGCATGAACGGCTTGCCATCCATGTGCATGAGCTTGGTCTCGGTGACCAGCGTGGCGCCTTCGCGATGGGTCTTGGGCTCGGCGGCCCAGACCGTCGGCTGACCGCTCTCGACCACCGTCTCTTCCCGGCCACCGGCGCCCGGCATGTCGATCTCGGCGCGCAGCTTGAGGCCGCGCTTCGCGGGGCTGACGGTGCAGCGCACCGCGCGGACCGAAGCTTCGGTTTCCGAATAGGGCGCCGAGGCCATCGCCGCCGCGATGCGGGGATCGGGCGTGTGGCTGTCGGGCAGCGTTGCGTCGATCCTCAACGTGTGCGGCAGGCAGATATCGTTGCAGAGCCCGAGCTGCATCTCGGTTTTCAGCTCGATCTGGCCGTCGCCGCGCGGCGTGATGCGCAGCGGCAGCACCAGCTCGCCCTTGTAGCCGACCGAGCGCATGCCGGATTGCCAGAACACGTGCGGCGTCGGCCACAGCACGTCGATCCGGCCGGTATTGCGCGAGCCTGCCCAGTCGAACACCGGCGGGATGCCGGCATCGCCCGGGGCGCGCCAGTAGGTCTTCCATCCGGGGGCGAGCTTCATGTGCAGCGCGGCCACGTGATCGCCGTTGGGCAGCCGCCAGCCGGGCAGCAACTGCGCCTCCACGGGCTCCTGCGCGAGGGCAGGGGCGGCGGGCAGGGCTAGGGCCAGACAGGTGGCGAGGGCTGAGGTCAGGCGGCGGATCATGGTAAATCACATGGCGAGTCCTGAATGAAATGCCAAGTCACATTGAGTCGAGCCAGCCGTGTCCGCTGCGAGCTGTTGCACCTCCTCCCTTGCCAGCCGTGGGGGCGGGGGCCATGTTGAAGGCAGACCTTGCACGGAAAGCCTCTCTCATGGACAGCGCCTCTGATCCCACCGATCTCACCGGTAAGATCCTCATCGCCATGCCCGGCATGGGCGATCCGCGATTCGAGCATTCGGTGATTTATCTCTGCGCCCATTCCGACGAGGGCGCGATGGGGCTGATCGTGAACAAGCCCTCTGCGGATGTCAGCATGGCGGCGCTGCTCGAGCAGCTCTCGATCACGCCGGCGCCGGGGCTCGGGCCGCGGCAGGTGCATTTTGGCGGCCCGGTCGAGATGGGGCGCGGCTTCGTGCTTCACACGCCGGACTACATGTCGGGGCTGACCACGCTGCAGGTGAATGACGGCTTCTCGATGACCGGCACGCTCGACGTGCTAGAGACCATCGCGCGCGGCGACGGTCCGGCGCACTGGATGGCGATGCTGGGCTATGCCGGCTGGGGGCCGGGTCAGCTCGAGGGGGAACTGGCGGCGAATGGCTGGCTGGTCTGCGATGCCACGCCCGAGCTGGTTTTCGAGACCGCCGATGCCTCGAAGTGGGAGGCGGCGCTGAACTCGATGGGGGTCTCCGCGCACCTGCTTTCGGCCGAGGGCGGTCGGGCCTGAGCACCGGAGAACTTCAACGTCGGAATTGGGGGCGCTGCCCCCGCCCGCGCGAGCGCGGACTCCCCCGAGGTATTTTGAAACCAGAGAAGACAAGGGCGCGGTGCCCCTGTCTTCTTCTGGCTCTAAATATCCCCGCCGGAGGCAGGCCGGATTTCGCGGCCGGGCGCTGGTTCAGGGGCGGAGAGCCGCGTCAGTCGTCGCGCGGCGCGGCGGCGCGGCTCAGGCGGTCGTTGATCGCGATGCCGAGCCCCACATGCGGCACCGGCATCACCGCGATGGTTTCGGCGCCCCCGGCGTCGAGACGGTGCAGGTATTCGAAGAGATTCGCTGCCGCCTCGACGAGATCGCCGGAGGGCGAGAGGTTGAGGTCGCAATCGCCCTCGGTCTGGCCGAAGCCGAGCCGGGCCTCGCCCTCTTCCCACTCGGCGGCGTTGAGCCGCACCCGGGCGCGCGGCGCGTAATGCGAGGAAAGCTGGCCGGGGGCCGAGATCTGCTCGCGGTCCTTGCGTTCCATCACCGGGCGGCCCAGCACCTGCGACAGCGCGTCGATGCCGATGCGGCCGGGGCGCAGCAGGGTCGGTTTGCCGACAAGGCCGAGGATCGTCGATTCGAGCCCCACGTCGCAGCGCCCGCCGTCGAGTACGCCCTCGATGCGGCCGTCGAGCGTGTCGAGCACGTGCTCGGCGCGGGTCGGGCTGATGCGGCCCGAGCGGTTGGCCGAGGGCGCCGCCACCGGGCCGCCGAACTCGGTCAGCAGCGCGCGCGCCACCGGGTTGGCGGGCATCCGCACCGCCAGCGAGTCGAGCCCCGCGGTCACCAGCTTCGACACCGGCGCGCCGTCGCGCAGCGGCAGCACCAGGGTCAGCGGCCCGGGCCAGAAAGCAGCCGCCGCGGCCTCGGCCAGATCGGACCACACCACCAGCGCCTTCACCGCGTCGAGATCGGCAAGATGCACGATCAGCGGGTTGAACGAGGGCCGGCCCTTTGCTTCGTAGATCCGCGCCACCGCGCGGTCGTTGCAGGCGTCGCCGCCAAGGCCGTAGACCGTCTCGGTCGGGAAGGCCAGCAGGCCGCCGGCGCGGAGGATCCCGGCGCCGCGGGCAAGCCCCTCGGGATCGGCCTGAAGGCGCTGGGTTGCGATCTCGCTCATGAGGTATGACGCCGCGTTTTGGTTGGACAGGGGCGCGGGGGCCGGTAGGCTCCCGGGCAAGAATGTGACGCTCTGACTATCCGAGCGCCGTGTCATTGCCAACCGGGATTGGACCCTGACCATGCCATATCGCGCCCCCGTCTCCGAATTCAGCTTCCTTCTCGACAAGGTCATCGGCTTCAAGGCCGTGCAGGAGACCGAGCGCTTTGCCGAGGCGAGTCCCGACATGGTGAGCGCGGTGCTGACCGAGGCGGGCCGGATGTGCGACGAGGTCATGGCACCGCTGCAGCGCAATGGCGACCTGCACCCGGCGGTGCTCGAGAACGGCGTGGTGCGCAGCTCGAAGGGCTTCGATCAGGGCTACAAGGCCATCGCCGAGGGCGGCTGGGTGGCGATCACCGCCGATCCCGAGCATGGCGGCATGGGGCTGCCGCTCACCGTCGCCACCGCGGTCAACGAGATGATGTCGGGCGCCTGTCTGTCGCTGCAGCTGAACCCGCTGCTGACCCAGGGCCAGATCGAGGCGCTGGAGCATCACGCCTCCGAGGAGATGAAGGCGCTCTACCTGCCCAAGCTGATCTCGGGCGAATGGTCGGGGACGATGAACCTGACCGAGCCGCAGGCGGGCTCCGACGTGGGCGCGCTGTCGTCCAAGGCCGAGCCCAACGGCGACGGCACCTACGCGGTGACCGGGCAGAAGATCTATATCTCGTGGGGCGACTCGGACCTCGTCGAGAATGTCTGCCACCTGGTGCTGGCGCGGCTGCCCGATGCCCCTCCGGGCACCAAGGGCATCAGCCTGTTCATGGTTCCGAAATTCCTGCCCGACGAGAATGGCAACCCGGGCGTGGCCAACACGCTCAAGGTGGTCAGCCTCGAGCACAAGATGGGCCTGCATGGCAGCCCGACCTGCGTGATGTCCTACGAGGGCGCCAAGGGCTGGATCGTGGGCGCGCCCGGCGGCGGCATGAAGGCGATGTTCACCATGATGAACAACGCCCGTCTCGGCGTCGGCGGGCAGGGCGTGGGCGCGGCGGAAGGCGCCTACCAGCACGCGCTGGCCTTCGCCAACGAGCGCAAGCAGGGCAAGAACCCCTATGACACCATCATCGGCCATGCCGATGTGCGCCGGATGCTGGCCACGATGAAGGCCGAGATCCTCGCTGCCCGCGCCATCGCGCTCGATTGCGCCGTGTCGATCGACATGGGGCGCGCCACCGGCGCGGCCGAGTGGGAGGCGCGCGCCGCCTTCCTGACCCCGATCGCCAAGGCCTTCGGCACCGATATCGGCTGCGAGGTCTCGGAGATGGGCGTGCAGGTGCATGGCGGCATGGGCTATGTCGAGGAGAGCGGCGCGGCGCAGTTCTATCGCGATGTCCGCGTGACGGCGATCTACGAGGGCACCAACGGCATCCAGGCGATGGACATGGTCGGGCGCAAGCTGATGGATGGCGGCGAGGCCGCGACACGGCTGCTCGACGAGATCGAGGCCGAGGCCGAGGCCGCGAAAGGCACCATGCCGGAGCTGGCCGGGGCGGTCTGGGAGGCCGCCGAGACCCTGCGCGAGACCACCGAGTGGCTGGTGGCGCAGGCGATGCCGGCGCGCTTTGGCACGGCGGTACCCTACCTGCGGGCCTTTGCCCGGGTGCTGGGAGGGCACTACCACCTGCGCGCGGCGATGGCCGATCCGGACGGCGCCCATGGCAAGCTGGCGCGGTTCTACATCACCCGGCTGCTGCCCGAGCACGCCGGCCTGCTGGCGCATGTGCGCGCCGACGATGCCGAGCTGATGGCGATCTCGCCCGACGATCTCGCGGCGTGAGGCCATGACCACCGGCATCCGCTACCCGTTCGAGGCGCCGCCCGCGCATGGCGAGGTCATCGAGGTGGCCGAGGGCGTGCTGTGGATGCGGATGCCGCTGCCGATGGCGCTCGATCACGTCAATGTCTACGCGCTCGATGAGGGCGACGGCTGGACTCTGATCGACACCGGCTTTTCCTCGCCCCGCAGCCGCGCGCTCTGGGAAGGGCTGTTGGCCGGGCCGCTGAAAGGCAAGCCGGTGCGCCGGGTGCTGGTGACCCATCACCACCCGGATCACGTCGGGCTTGCCGGCTGGTTCCAGGAGCGCGGTGCCGAGCTGATCACCACCCGCACCGCCTGGCTCTACGCGCGGATGCTGACGCTCGACGATCAGGACCGGCCTTCGAAAACGGAGGTCGACTACTGGCGACGCTGTGGCATGGATGCGGAGATTCTCTCGCAGCGCGTCAACGAGCGCCCGTTCAATTTCTCGGATTGCGTCTGGCCGATGCCCGTTGGCTTCACCCGCATCGCGCAGGGCGACCGGCTCGAGATCGGCGGGCGCAGCTGGGACGTGCATATCGGCGATGGCCACGCGCCCGAGCACGCGACGCTCTGGTCGCGCGACGACAATCTCGTGCTGTCCGGGGACCAGATCCTGTCGACCATCAGCTCGAATCTCGGCGTCTACGCCACCGAGCCCGAGGCCGACCCGCTGAGCGACTGGCTCTCCTCCTGCGAGCGGCTCTCGGATCTGGCGCGCTGCGAGCATCTGGTGCTCGGCGGTCACAAGCTGCCCTTCACCGGGCTGCCCTTCCGCATGGCGCAGCTGATCGAGAACCACCATTCGGCGCTTGACCGGCTGCACGCGCACCTGAAAGAGCCGAAGGCGGCGGGGGAGTGCTTTCCGGTGCTGTTCAAGCGCCGCATCGGCCCCGCCGAATATGGCCTCGCACTGGTCGAGGCGATGGCGCATTGCCTCCACCTCTGGCACGAGGGCCGGGCCACCCGCGAGATGCGCGAAGACGGGGCATGGCTCTGGCAGGCGGTCTGATCTGCAGGCAGGCGCAAAAGATACCCGCAAGCTGCGGCTTTTGGGCAGGTGACAGGGGCCGGGAAATCCGCTAGTCAAATCAGCGACAACAGGAATGCCACAGGGACGGATCTGGAGATGGCTGAGCACAAGCACGGAACCATGGATATCACCGCGCAGGAACAGACGTTCCACGGGTTCATCAAGTTCGTCATTCGGACGCTCTATGTGATCTTTGCGATCCTGGTCATTCTGATGATCTTCGGCGCCTGAGGCGCCACCCTCACTCGTTCAGGAGCACGGTCGGATGACGTTCAAAGCCGCGGTTCTCGCCGGTCTGGCAGCGCTTTCGCTTGCCGGGTGCACCACGCCAAGCGCGCAGGCCCCCAACGCCACCGAAGCAGAGATTGCGGCGGCGGCCTATCGGCATGACGGCCCGCCCGCGATCACGCTCTACACCATGATCAACAACCGCAGCGATGCCGGCGCGCATTCGAGCATGATGATCAACGCACCGTCGCAACGGGTCATCTTCGATCCGGCCGGGTCGGTGCGGGCGAGCTGGCTGGTCGAGTCAGATGACGTGATCTATGGCGTCACGCCGAAGATCGCCGAGATCTACGCAGGCGCCCATGCGCGCGAGACCTACAGGGTGCGTATTCAGCATATCGAGGTGTCGCCGGAGGTGGCCGAGCGGGCGTTGCGCATCGTGCAGGATTACGGCGCGGTCTCGCAGTCGCGCTGCACGGTGGCAACCTCCACCGTTCTGTCGCAGCTGCCGGGGTTTCAGAGCGTCAGCACGACCTGGTTCCCGAACAACCTTGCCGACCAGATCGCCGGCATGCCCGGGCTCGAGGACTACGTGGTGCGCGAGAACGACGCCGACGACAAGCGGCTGGCCATCGCCGCCTATTCGGAAGAACTGGCCAGCCAGTAACGCTGGCCGGTCCGTCGGGCCGTTCTTTGCGGCTCAGCCGAGCCAGTAAAGTCCCGAGAGCAGCACCAGACCGCCCAGCACCATCGCGAGCAGCGGGTTCTTGAAATAGAACCCGACGCCGAGGGTGACGGCGGCGGCGGCAAGGCGCACCGGCTCGGGCTGGCCGTCATTGGCGGCGGGCCAGACGATCAGCGGCATGATCAGCGCCGGCAGCACCGACACCGCAGTGTAGCGCAGGTGGCGCATCAGCCATGCCGGAATCGGGCGGTCTCCGACCAGCCCGAGGAAGACGAAACGCAGGCCGAAGCTGCCCAGCCCCAGCCCGATGATGACGATCCAAAGCTCGGTACGGTCGATCATGCGGCCTCGCTCCGGCGCTCGATCTCGGCGCCTGCCATCATGCCGAGCAGCGCCGCGACCAGCAGGCCGAGATTGTAGGGAAGGAACGCGAAGAGCAGCGCCGAGACCGAGGCCACCAGCGCCGCGGCGCCATGGGCCCCGGTGCGCAGCGCCGGACCGACCAGCGCGAGGAAGGCGATCGGCATGGCAAAGTCGAGCCCGTTCTCGAGCGAGATCTGCGCTCCGACCAGCGCGCCGACAACGGTGAACGTGTACCAGAGCGGACAGATCGGGGTGATGGTTCCGATGAAATACGCGAATCGCTCGCCATGGGTCATCTCGGGTTCGCGTTCGTATTTCACGATCCCCAGCGCATAGGCCTGATCGACGAGGAAATAGGCCACGATACCGCGCTTCCACAGCGGCAGATGGCCGAGATGCGGGGTCAGCGAGGCCGAGTACATCGCCATGCGCAGGTTCACCGCCAGAGCCGAGGCTAGCACCACCAGCGTCGGGGCCTGATCCTGCATCAGTTGCAGCGCGGTGAATTGCGCCGCTCCGGCGATCACCGCGACCGAGAAGGACAGCGCCTCGAGCACGTTGAGCCCGGCGCTCTTCGAGAGCACGCCGAACACCATCGCGAAGGGCACGATGACGAGGATGAAGGGAGCCCCGTCACGAATGCCCTTGAGATAGCTTGACCGCAGGTCGCCCGTGTCCATCGTGCGTCTCCGTTGTGGGGAACGGTCCAGCCCTATCCAAGCCCCGCGTGAGATGCAATCGCGGCGGATTGCAGCCCGGGCTGTGCAGCGGCGCACCCTCCGGGGCTCCGGCTGGCGGTCCCGGGCTGTTGCCGGCCCGACAAAGGCCAGCCGAGCCGTGAAAGGCCGGTCTCAGTCGAAGGTGCCGGCGACCCGTCCCAGCAGCATGAAGGCGCGCGACGAGCGGGTGTTGGCCAGCTCGGTGATCTCGGCATCGGTTGCCTCGGGGGCAAAGCGCGCCACGCCCTTGTCGAACAGTCGCAGGAAGTGGTGCGCCGCATCGCGGAAGATCGGATCCTGCTTCATCCGCGCGTTGGTGAGCGTCAGCGACGAACGATCGCGTACGCCGCCGAGCGCCGCGACGGCGCGCCCGCGCGTGCCCTCGGCAAAGGCGCGCCAGAGCTCGGGGCGGGCCATGTCGGGGCGCAGATCGTCCATGTAGATTCCATCCTGGCTGAGCAGCGTCAGCACATCCTGCGCCGCCTGGATCAGCTGCGCCGCCTGACGGTCCTTGAGTGCTCGGCGCAAGGCCGAGAAGCCTTCCTCATCCTCGGCGGTTTCGGGGAAGTTCAGGGCGCGGATGAAATCGGCATTGGCCACCGGCGGCTGCAGCGCCTCTGCCGGGGTTCCGAGAGACAGCGCCGGCTGATCGTCGGCCGGGGCGGCCTCCGGCTGCGGAGCCGGCGCCATGACCGGCTGGCCCGTGGGGCCCTGCGAGACCGCGAAGCGCGCCAGCGTGGTTTCGGCCTTGCGCTGCGCGGCGGCAATCTCGTCGAGTTTCTTGGCGATCGAGCCCGGCCCGGCCTCTTTCCGCCCGGCCTGGGCCTGCGCGATATAGGCGTTGCGGATCGCGTCGATGGCCGATTGCAGACGGGCGCTTTCCTCGCGCATGACCCGGCTGGCCCGGGCCGCGGTGGCCGCGACCCAGATCATCGCCACCGGCATGAACATCACCATCATCGACAGCAAGAAGCGCAGGCCATCCGCGCTCTCGCCGCCGAAATAGAGGAAGAACACGCCGGACAGCACCAGCCATCCAAGGCTGAGCGCGATCGCCGTGATCTCGATGCCGGTGACGCCGGGCGCTTGCGGCCGGTCGTAGATCCCCAGCGGGGTGGAGCGGCTGTCTTTGCTGTCGGCCATCTGGCGCGGACCTTACTTGTAGTCGATGCTGAGGATCTCGTAGCTCTTTTCGCCACCGGGCGTGCGCACTTCGACGCTGTCGCCTTCCTCCTTGCCGATCAGGGCGCGGGCGATGGGCGACTTGATGTTGAGCAGGCCCTTGTCGATATTGGCCTCGTGCTCGCCCACGATCTGCCAGGTCTTTTCCTCGTCGGTGTCCTCGTCGACCACCTTCACGGTGGCACCGAACTTGACCGCGCCGCTAAGCTTGGTCGGGTCGATGACCTCGGAGAGGCTCATCACCGCCTCGATCTCCTTGATCCGGCCTTCGATGAAGCCCTGCTTCTCGCGCGCCGAGTGATATTCGGCATTCTCTTTCAGGTCGCCGAGCTCGCGCGCTTCCGCGATCGCCTGGATCACGGCGGGGCGCTCCTTGCTCTTGAGCGTCTTCAATTCGGTTTCGAGCGCGGTAAAGCCCGCGCGGGTGATCAGTATCTTTTCCAAGGAGGGGGCTCCTGAACGTACGGTTCGTGCATTCCAGTCTGAGTATGGCACATAACGTGCCACACGCCCCCCAAGTCAAGTGGGCAGGCGGCCGGCAGGCGGGGCTTCGCGCTGCATCCGGGCAGAATCATGCCCGCCCGCGCGGCAGGACAACTGCGACAAAAGCCTTGTAGCGCGGCGGCAATAGCCTCTCCGAATACTTGCGACGCGGTGTTTTGATTGACCTTCGCTGCACTGCCGCGCTACCTCGGTGCGCAAGAAAATTTCAAACCCAGCCAGCGGAGGGGTCGGCATGGCCGAGATCGAGCGCGAGTCGATGGAATATGATGTGGTGATCGTTGGGGCTGGACCGGCAGGTCTGTCCGCGGCGATCCGCCTGAAGCAGCTTGATGCCGATCTCGAGGTTGTGGTGCTCGAGAAGGGCTCCGAGGTCGGCGCCCACATCCTCTCGGGCGCGGTGCTCGACCCCTGCGGCCTCGACGCGCTGATCCCGGACTGGAAGGAAAAGGGCGCCCCGGTCAACGTGCCGGTGACCGAGGACAAGTTCTATGTGCTTGGCGAGGCCGGCAAGATGGGCATCCCGCACTGGCCGATGCCGCCCTTCATGTCGAACCACGGCAATTACATCGTCTCGATGGGCAATGTCTGCCGCTGGATGGCCGAGCAGGCCGAGGCGTTGGGCGTCGAGATCTTCCCGGGCATGTCCTGCTCCGAGCTGGTCTATGGCGACAATGGCGAAGTGAAGGGCGTGATCGCCGGCGAGTTCGGCAAGAACCCCGACGGCACCGCCGGCCCGGGCTACGAGCCCGGCATGGAGCTGCACGGCAAGTACGTGTTCCTTTCCGAGGGCGTGCGCGGCTCGCTCTCCAAGGAAGTGATCGCGAAATACAATCTCTCCGAGGGCAAGGAGCCGCAGAAATTCGGCCTCGGCATGAAGGAGATCTGGGAGATCGACCCCGCCAAGCACAAGGAAGGCCGGGTCGAGCACACCATGGGCTGGCCGCTGGGCGGAAATGCCGGTGGCGGCGCCTTCATCTACCACATCGAGAACAACCAGGTCTATGTCGGCTTCGTGGTGCACCTGAACTACAAGAACCCGCACCTCTTCCCCTACATGGAGTTCCAGCGCTTCAAGCATCACCCGCACGTGGCGGCGCTGCTCGAGGGCGGCAAGCGCGTGGCCTATGGCGCGCGGGCGATCTCGGAGGGCGGCTACCAGTCGATGCCGAAGATGGTCGCGCCGGGCGTGGCGCTTTTGGGCTGCTCGGTGGGCATGGTCAACGTGCCGCGCATCAAGGGCAACCACAACGCCATGCTCTCGGGCAAGGCGGCGGCCGAGGCCGCCTATGAGGCGCTGCAGGCGGGCCGCGCTTCCGACGAGCTGAGCGCCTACGAGACCGAGGTGCGCGAGGGTGCCATCGGCAAGGACCTGTGGAAGGTGCGCAACGTCAAGCCGATGTGGTCGAAATGGGGGATGGTCTCGTCGCTTGCGATGGGCGGGCTCGACATGTGGACCAACCAGCTCGGTTTCTCGTTCTTTGGTACCATGGGCCACGGCAAGACCGACGCCCAGTCGACCGAACCGGCAAGCCACCACAAGCCGATCGACTATCCCAAGCCCGACGGCAAGCTCAGCTTCGACCGCCTCACCAACGTGTCGTTCTCGTTCACCAACCACGAGGAAAGCCAGCCCTGCCATCTGCGTCTTGCGGACGAGGACGTGCCGGTGGCGGTGGACTACGCGAGCTATGCCGGCCCCTCGCAGCGCTATTGCCCGGCGGGGGTCTACGAGTTCGTTGAGGACGATGGCAAGCCGCGCTTCGTGATCAACTTCCAGAACTGCGTGCACTGCAAGACCTGCGACATCAAGGACCCGGCCCAGAACATCACCTGGACGGTCCCGCAGGGCGGCGACGGCCCGAATTATCCCAACATGTGACGGGGCTTTCCCCGCGCTGCGACGCCCAGAGCCCCGGACTGTGTCCGGGGCTTTCTTTTATCGGGGTTTTGCCCCTTGCAACGGGGTTGTGTGTTCCGCTAAAGGGGTCGGCGGAGAGGTGGCCGAGTGGTCGAAGGCGCACGCCTGGAAAGTGTGTAGGCGGGAA
>NZ_JBYNAH010000317.1:0-4026 GCF_059781815.1 Salipiger sp.
GGGGCTCTTTTATCGTTTTTTTTTTTTAAAAATATCCGGGGGGGGGGGCGGGGGGGGGGGGGGGGCCCCCCCCCCCCCCCCACGGAGCTCGCCAAACAGAAAGGCCGCCCAGGGTTCGGGCGGCCTTCGTCATTTGCGGCACTGCGCGATTTACTCGGCGGCGCGGATCGGGGTGTCGTCGGTCACCGGCAGGGACGGATTGCCATGCTGGCCGGTCTCGAGCGCACGGCGCACGCCGGCCTCGTAGTCCGGATGGACCTTCTTGAGCACCGCCAGCCAGCGCTCCTTCACGCCGTCGGTACAGGGCGCCATGCCGCCGGCCATGTTGCGGTGCAGGCGGTCGCGCTCGTCGTCGTCCATCACCTCGGCATAGAGCGCGCGCGGCTGGACGTAATCGATATCGCTCTCTTCTTGGTCGAAACGGGCGGCCACGGCCTCGGGGTCGATGCGCATCGGCGGCTCTTGCACGCTTTCATCCGCGACCGGGCCGTCATACTGGTTCGGCTCGTAATAGGCGTCGGGATTGCCGAAATCATTGGTGAAGAACCGCATCGCACCATCCTTGTGGTAGTGGCTCACCTTGGCATTCTTCGGCGCGTTCGCCGGCAGCGCTTCGTAATGGGTACCCAGGCGATAGCGGTGGGCATCGGCGTAGGAGAAGATCCGCGCCTGCAGCATCTTGTCCGGCGAGAAGCCGATGCCCGGCACCACGTTGTTGACGTTGTAGGCGGCATTCTCGACCAGCTGGAAATAGTTCTCGGGGATGGTGTGCATCTCAAGCTCGCCGACCTCAATCAGCGGGTAGTCGCCATGCGGCCAGACCTTGGTCAGGTCGAACGGGTTGAACGGCGTCTCGAGCGCCTCTTCCTCGCTCATCACCTGGATGTACATCGTCCATTTCGGGAACTTGCCGGCGCTGACCATGTTCCAGAGCTCTTCCTGGTAGCTCTCGCGGGTCTGGCCGATGATCTCGGCCGCCTTGGCATCCGACAGCCAGTCATGGCCCTGCTGGGTCTTGAAATGGAACTTCACCCAGTGGCGCTCACCTTCGGCGTTCCACATCGAGAAGGTGTGCGAGCCGTAGCCGTTCATATGCGCGGGCGAGCGCGGGATGCCGCGATCCGACATCAGGATGGTGACCTGGTGCACCGATTCGGGCTGGCCGGCCCAGAAGTCGAACATCGCCTCGGGCGAGCGCATGTTGGTCTTGGGGTGGCGCTTCTGGGTGCGGATGAAATCGGGAAACTTGAATGCATCTCGGACGAAAAAGATGGGGGTGTTGTTGCCCACCATGTCCCAGTTGCCGTCCTCGGTGTAGAACTTCAGCGCGAAGCCGCGCACGTCGCGCTCGGCATCCGCCGCACCGCGCTCGCCGGCCACGGTGGACCAGCGCGACAGCACCTCGGTGGTCTTGCCGATCTCGGAGAACATCTTCGCACAGGTGTATTTGCTGATGTCATGGGTGACGGTGAAGCTGCCCTGAAGGCCCCAGCCCTTGGCATGCACGACCCGCTCGGGGATGCGCTCGCGGTTCTGATGCGCAAGCTTTTCAAGGAGATGGTGGTCCTGCATCAACACGGGGCCGCGGTTGCCCGCGGTCTGCGAGGTGCGGTTCGTCGGGGCGGGCGCACCGGAGGTGGAGGTGAGGGTCGGCGTCTTGGCCATGGGGTTCTCGCTTTCTCTCTGTCGGGTCTGGACGGGCAGTTGCCGGGGGCAAACGGCGGATCCGGCAGCCGGTCTTGCCGCAACAACGACCGTCACGCTGCGATGGTTCCGCCGCGCGCCGGCCTCGCGTCGCCGCCCGCCCCGCCGGCACGGCGGGCGGCGGCGCAAAGCCGGGTTTCCGTTTGCGTCAGATCAAAGCCTTATTGTGCGGGTAGGTTTAAATCCTATATGAGCAAGATCCCGTTGCATGTGCGGGTCATCACATGCACCTCCCTGTTGGACCTGGCCGGGCGTCATGCCCGGCCTTTTTTCTTCGCCCACATGCCGTGCCGCCCGCCCGCTGCCGGTGCGCAAGCGTTTGGCGCCCGCCGCCGCGCCGTGCTACACAGGATGCAATGGACTTCGATCTGCAGAACGACACGCTGAGCCCGGTGCCACGCCGGCTCGAGCACCCCTATGACAACGTGCCGGTCCTCGACTGGTGGAAATACGATTACGACCACGTTTTCGTCGTGCTTAACCCGTTTTTCCGCGTCCCCGGCTACACCCCCGAAACCGCAAGCTTCGGCCCGATGCGCGTGGCCATGGACCCCGAGACGCTGATGGAGCAGATCGAGGAGGGCAGCATGCCCGAGCCGGTCAATCCCGCCCCCGAGGGGTTCGAGGATCTCATCAAGCAGACCGGCGCGCCGGTCGCGTGGTCCGACGTGGCCTTTGCCATCGGCGCCCCGGATTTCGACCGTTTCGCCCGCACCGTCTGGTTGCAGGCCATCGGTGGCGAGATCCCCGATGCCGATCAGGAACTGGCCGGAAAACTGGCGGCGTATTGCGAGCGCACCGGGCTCTACCATCCCGAGGAAGACCTGCTGCCCGCCGCCATGGAACCGGCGCTGGGGCGCTACCTGACGGCGCTCGGGCAGACCGACGTGACGCTCTGGAGCGAGTGGCGCGAGATCTCGCGCCTCTGCCCGGTGGAGGCCTTCGCGCGCGAGCATCCCGCCCTCGGGCTGCCCGGCGAGAAGCTCTCCGCGGTGGCCGCGCCGGGGATGCTCCTGAGCTGGGGCTATGACGACATCGCCGGACTGCTGGCGCTGACCGAGGCGCAGCGCGCGCGGGCGAACCCGTCGACCTATTTCGAAGGCTTCTGGGCCGGGGCCGAGACCACCTCGCTGGTCTTCTCCCCCGAGGGTGCCCCGCCGCCGTCACGGCGGAACTGACGCGGCGCATCCAAGCGACGACGCGCGCAAGCGAGGGAGGAGCGCCCGCGAACGCCTGCCCGAAACGCGAAACGCCCCGGCCATTGGCCGGGGCGTTCCTGTATCAGCGTCAGGAAAGAGGGGCTCAGTCGGCCGCCTCTTCCTTCTTCTTGGGCTCGGCGGCCAGCTCTTCGCCGGTCTCCTGGTCGACCATCTTCATGGCCAGGCGCACCTTGCCGCGATCGTCGAAGCCGAGCAGCTTCACGAAGACTTCCTGGCCTTCCTTCAGCACGTCGCTCGGGTGGTTCAGGCGGCGGTTCTCGATCTGCGAGACGTGCACCAGGCCGTCGCGCTTGCCGAAGAAGTTCACGAACGCGCCGAAATCGACGATCTTCACGACCTTGCCCTTGTAGACCTTGCCCTCTTCCGGCTCGGCCACGATCGAGTGGATCATGTCATAGGCCTTCTGGATCGACTCGCCGTTCGGCGACGCGATCTTGATCAGGCCCTCGTCGTTGATGTCGACCTTGGCGCCCGACACTTCGACGATTTCGCGGATGACCTTGCCGCCCGAGCCGATCACTTCACGGATCTTGTCGGTCGGGATCTGCATCATCTCGATCCGCGGTGCGTGAACCGAGAATTCGCCGGCCTCGGAGAGCGCCTTGCCCATCTCGGAGAGGATGTGCATGCGGCCGTCCTTGGCCTGGGCCAGAGCCTGCTTCATGATCTCGGGAGTGATGCCCGCGACCTTGATGTCCATCTGCAGCGAGGTGATGCCGTTCTCGGTGCCTGCGACCTTGAAGTCCATGTCGCCGAGGTGATCCTCGTCGCCGAGGATGTCGGTCAGCACGGCGTATTCGCCGTCATCTTCCAGCACCAGGCCCATGGCGACGCCGGCCACCGGGGCCTTCAGCGGAACACCCGCATCCATCATCGACAGCGAGCCGCCGCAGACGGAGGCCATCGAGGACGAGCCGTTGGACTCGGTGATCTCGGAGACCACGCGGATGGTGTAGGGGAAATCGGTCGGGGCCGGCAGCACCGCCTGAAGCGCGCGCCATGCCAGCTTGCCGTGGCCGATCTCGCGGCGACCGGGCGAACCCACGCGGCCCACTTCACCGACCGAGTAGGGCGGGAAGTTGTAGTGCAGCAGGAAGTTCGA
>NZ_JBYNAH010000021.1:0-2438 GCF_059781815.1 Salipiger sp.
GATCGGACGGCCCTGCCGGTCGAGGGTCTGGAAGGCGTTGGCCTCCTGCCCGGGGCGGTCGTCGACCACGATCAGGTAATCGCAGTTGAGCCTCGGCGCGGAGCGGCGGCACTCGGCTTCGGCGATCGGCTCGATCCGGCTTGCGACCTCGACGAACTGCCGGGTGGCGCGCTCGGCCTCGGCGCGGTTCGCTGCCTGCTCGGGGCTCATCGTGACCGGGGCGACCTCGCACGCGGCGAGCAGCAGGAGAAGGGCGGGCAGAAGAAGACGAGGGATCAAGAGAGGGTCCGATCGCGAGTGGGTTTTCACCACCATAGGGGGCCAGTGACCACGGCGCCAGTGGCTCGCTGTCGCGGGCGGGCCGGGGCGGGACTTTTCGGGATAGGCAGCGGATTCCGCCTGCGCTAGGCTCGTCTCATGTTTAGCATCGAGCACGAATTCGACGCCACGGTCGTCACCCTTGTTGACGAGGGCAGCAGCTATCTCCAGGAAGACGTCATCGTCATGGGGTTCGAGGATTGCGTCACCGTCGAGCAATACGATCCGCGCACCGACAAGGTGAACAAGATCACCCTCTCCATGACCCAGATGCGCGACCTCGCCGCCGCCATCAGCCTGCCCGAAGGGGTCTATGTGCGCGACGACGACGCCGAGGAGGGCGACGAGGAGGAGTGAGGCTCAGGCCTCGATCCGGAACGCCTTGTCGCGCGAGGTCGCCCCGCGCACCAGCACCAGCCGCGATTTCGGCACCCCGAGCGCCTTGGCGAGCAGCTTCTGCACGGCGGCATTGGCCTTGCCGTCCTCGGGCACCGTGGTGACATAGACCCTGAGCAGGCCGTCCTCTTCCCGGATCTCGTTGCGCGAGGCCTTGGGCGTCACGCGCAGCTCGAGCGTGGCGCCGGGGATCGCCAGATGGGCCAGCGTGGCCTTGGCCATGTGCGTCGTCCTTCCTCGCCGGGGCGCCTTTCGCTTAGCAGCCGGGCGCGCCACGGGCAACGCGGGCGGTTGAAACCCGCGGGCCAAAGCCTGACATAGGGGCGGACCGTCAAGGAGATGCGCATGCCCACACCGAACCCCGCCGCGATGGACTTCCTGCTGAGCCGCCGCTCGCGCCCGGCCAAGACGCTGACCGGCCCGGCGCCCGACCGCGCGGCGCTGATGCCGATCCTCACCGCCGCCGCGCGGACGCCCGATCACGGCAAGCTCGAGCCGTGGCGCTTCATCGTGCTGGAAGGCGCGGCGCTGCAGCGGCTCGCTGCGGCGGCGGCCGAGCGCGGCGCGGCGCTGGCGCTCGATCCGGTGCAGGCCGACAAGGCCCGCGCGCAGTTCGTCAACAGCCCGCTCTGCGTGGCGGTGGTCGAATCGCCAAAGGAGAGCCCGAAGGTGCCGCCGATCGAGCAGACCTATTCGGCCGGCGCGGTCTGCCTGGCGCTGCTCAACGCGGCTTTGGCCAGCGGCTGGGGCGCCAACTGGCTCTCGGGCTGGATCGCCGAGGATCGGCCCTTTGTCGAAGACACCCTGGGCCTCGCCCCGGAGGAGCGCATCGCCGGCTTCCTGCACATCGGCACCGAAAGCTCGGCCCCGCCCGAGCGCCCGCGCCCGGATCTCGACGCCATCACGACGTGGGTCTCGGAATGATCCCGGTCTCTTCCTTCCTGGCCGCCGTCGGCCAGCTTGGCGACCGCCGCTTCCAGTCGGTGCTGGCCAAGGGGCTCGGCATCACCGTGGCGATCTTCGTGGCGTTCTACGTGGTCTTCGTACAGGTGGTGGGCTGGTTCCTCGGCGACAGCGTGTCGCTGCCGTGGATCGGCACCGTGACCTGGGTCGACGATGCGATCAGCTGGGGTGCGATCCCGCTGATGCTGCTCCTGTCGGTGTTCCTGATGGTGCCGGTGGCCTCGGCGATCACCGGCATCTTCCTCGACGACGTGGCGCAGGCGGTGGAAGACCGGCACTACCCGGCGCTGGGCCCCGCGAACGAGCTGTCGCTGGTGGACAATATCCGCGATTCGCTGGCCTTCCTGGGGGTGCTGATCGGCGCCAACATCATCGCGCTGGTGCTCTACATCTTCCTCGCGCCCTTGGCGCCGTTTATCTTCTGGGGGCTGAACGGCTTCCTTCTGGGGCGGGAATATTTCACCCTCGCGGCGATCCGCCGGGTCGGGCGCGATGGCGCGGCGCAGCTGCGCAAGCGCTACTTCGTGACGATCTGGATCGCCGGCGTGCTGATGGTGGTGCCGCTGACCATCCCGCTGGTGAACCTGCTGGTGCCGATCCTCGGCGCGGCCACCTTCACCCACCTGTTCCACCGGCTCGAGGCCAGGCGCATCCGGGCCTGATGTCTTCGGGCCTCAAGCTATAAAGCGGAGCGGGGGCGCCAACGCCCCCCCCGCCGGGGGGGGCGCCCCCACCCGGCGCGGGGGCGCGGGGAGGGCGGC
>NZ_JBYNAH010000021.1:2448-32395 GCF_059781815.1 Salipiger sp.
CTTGTCCCCGGGCTCGTGGCCTGGCGAAGCCGGGCGTGTTGTCTTGGGGCCTCATGCTATAACGGGGTGGGGCGCGCCATGGGCGGGCCGCGCAGGTCGTCTCGCCGCAAGGCGGCTCGGGGCCTGTGGCAGGCCTGACGCCTTACTGGCCCGAGGGCGGGCCCATGCGGTTGAACATCCAGCTGTCGAGCTCGCGCACCGTGATGACGCCCGAGATGATGACCCCGGCGATCACCGCCCAGAGCGCCAGCGCAATCACCGTGGTGATCAGCGCCTTGCGCTTGAGATTGTGGACCTCGGGGCTGCTGGCATGGGTGCCCTCGACGACCTCGCCGCGATCGCCCTGGGTTTCGAGCCGGAACGGGATCACGACGAGGAAGGTCATGAACCAGATGACGGCGTAGAGCACGAGCCCGGATGTGAACCCCATGGAAAGCCTCCCTTTCGGCCCGAGATAGGCTCAGACCTGTTCGAGTTCCACCAGCGTGCCCTGAAAATCCTTCGGATGCAGGAACAGCACCGGCTTGCCATGGGCGCCGATCTTCGGCTCGCCAGTGCCCAGCACCCTTGCGCCGCTCTCCTTCAGGTGATCGCGCGCGGCGAGGATGTCGTCGACCTCGTAGCAGACATGGTGGATGCCGCCCGAGGGGTTCTTGTCGAGGAAACCCTGGATCGGCGAGTTTTCCCCCAGCGGGTAGAGCAGCTCGATCTTGGTGTTGGGCAGCTCGATGAAGATCACCGTGACGCCGTGGTCGGGCTCGTCCTGCGGGGCGCCGACCTTGGCGCCAAGCGTGTTGCGGTACTGCTCTGCCGCGGCCTCGAGGTCGGGCACGGCGATGGCGACATGGTTCAGACGGCCGATCATGGCGGGTCTCCTCTCTCAGATTGCGTTGGTTATCGCCCGCGGGGTGCGGGCTTCGCAAGATGCTGCGAGCGTTAACCGTCCGTTAGGGGCAACCGGCAATCCTGACTTTAGTGCCAGATGGAGGATCAGAATGACCGACTCGGATGGGCAGCCCCACCTGCCGCGCCCCAGCGCCACACGGCCGCTGCTGGGCATGACGGTGCTCGTGGTCGAGGACAGCCGCTTCGCCAGCGATGCCATGCGCCTGCTCTGCCTGCGCAGCGGCGCGCGGATTCGCCGCGCCGATTGCCTGCTCTCGGCGCGGCGTCACCTCAACGTCTACCGTCCCAGCGTGGCGATCGTCGATCTGGGTCTGCCCGACGGCTGCGGTGCCGAGCTGATTTCCGAGATGGTCTCGGCGCTGCCCCGGGTGGGGGTGATCCTCGGCACCAGCGGCGACAGCTTTGCCGAGGATGTGGCGCTCGCCGCCGGGGCCGACGGCTTCCTCGCCAAGCCGGTGGAGAGTGTGCTGCGCTTCCAGTCCGAGATCATCTCGCACCTGCCGCCCGAGCGCCGCCCCGCCGGGGTGCGCATGGCCTCGGAAGAGCCGGTCTGCCCCGATCCGCTGGCCTATCGCGATGACATGGCGCTGGCGGCGGATGTGCTGGGCGACGACGGGGACGAGCGCATGCTCGACTACGTCACGCAGTTCCTGCGCGGCGTGGCGGTGAGTGCCGGGGATGTCGTCTTGCAGCGCGCCGCCGAGGGGCTGGCCGAGGCCCGGTTCGAGGGTCGCCCGACGAAGGCCGATATCGCCCGCGTCGCCGGGCTGGTGCAGGACCGGCTGGCGGACCGGGTGGCGATCTAGCGGTTACGGAATGGCAAGGAGAAGAAGCAGCAGCGCGGTGAGAAGCATCGTGCGACGGTAGAGCGCCAGCCCTCGGTTCAGGGCGTGCGCGTCCGGGTCGGGCGCCGGGCCATTGACCCAGGGCTCGTCGGCGATCACGTCGCCATAGACCCGAGGCCCGGAAAGCCGCACCGGCAGCGCCCCGGCCATCGCGGCCTCGGGCCAGCCAGCATTGGGCGAGCGGTGCTGGCGCGCGTCACGCCGCATCACGCGGATCGACTGTCGTGGCCGGCCCGAGGCCAGCGCGAAGAGCAAGCCGGTGAGCCGCGCGGGGACGAGGTTCACGAGGTCATCCAGCCGCGCCGCCGCCTTGCCGAAATCCTCGTAGCGATCGTTGCGATGGCCGATCATCGAATCCATCGTGTTGATCGCCTTGTAGGCTGCGATCCCGGGAAGCCCGCCGATCACCCCCCAGAACAGCGGCGCCACGATGCCGTCGGAGCTGTTCTCGGCCAGGCTCTCGAGTGCGGCACGCGCCACGCCCTCCTGCCCGAGCTTTTGCGGATCGCGCCCGACGATCATCGCCACCGCCTGCCGCGCGGCAAAAAGATCGCCCTGCGCCAGCGGCTTCGCCACTGCGGCCACGTGGTCGTGCATCGAGCGCACCGCCAGCAGCGGCCAGGCCAGCACGCCGCCCAGGATCACGCCCGCGATCCCTTCCGGCAGCGCAAGCTGCAGCAGCACCGCCGGGATCAGCGTGGCGTTCAGCACCAGGATCACCGTCAGCCCGCCCATGGCACGGCGTCGGGCGGACGGTCCCTCGTTGAGCCTGCCTTCCAGCGCCGAGATCAGCGCGCCGATCCACACCACCGGGTGTCTCAGCACCGCAAACAGCGCCCGCGGCCAACCCAGCGCGGCGTCGATCGCGAAAGCAACCGCCATCATCCCGGCAAAGATCATGCGCCCGGCCCCACCCAGTTGGTCGCGATGATCGAGAGCCCGCCCGCGTGGCAGCGCAGCCGGGTGACCGAGAGCGGCGCGATCTCGAAGCCAAGCCCCGCCGAGGGCAGATCGAGCGCGAGCCCCAGCGCCGCCCGCGCCGTGCCCGCATGCGCCACCACCGCGACCGGCCCGCCGGCGCGTGCCGCCTCCGCAAGCGCCATCAGCACCGGCGCAACCCGTGCGGCCATCGCGGCAAAGCTCTCGCCGCCCGGGGGACAATGCGCCGCCAATGTCTCGCGATCCAACACGCCGAGATCGGGCAGCTCGGAAAAGCTGAGCCCGTCATGGGCACCAAAATCCTGTTCCCAGAGCCGCTCGTCGACGGCAACAGCGCGCTCCGGAAACAACGCCGCAGCGGTCTGCACGCAGCGCCGCGCCGGGCTGCTTACCACGCTGGAACACCCGGCAAGCCACGCCCGCAGCGGCGCCAGCGCATCCTCGTCGGGCAGCAGCGCAGCGACGTCGGTGCGCCCGCAAAGCCGCCCTCCGTGATCGGCGGGGGCATGGCGGATCAGCAGCAACTCGTTGGTCTCGGGCGGTCTCATGCGGGCTTCCCAAATCGCGCGGAACCTGCTTTGTCACGGGCTTATGGGAAAGTCGATCCTCATCACCGGCGGCGTGCGCTCGGGCAAGAGCCGGCTGGCCGAGCGCATGACGCTCGCGCTGGGCAGCCCGGCGATCTACATCGCCACCGCCGAGGCGCATGACGACGAGATGGCCGATCGCATCGCCCGCCACCGGGCCCGGCGCGGCCCCGAATGGCACACCATCTCCGAGCCGATGAACCTGCGCCGGGCGCTGCAAGAGAGCGATGGCGACAGGCCCCGGTTGGTCGATTGCCTGACGCTCTGGCTCTCCAACCTGATGCTGGCCGAGCACGACTGGCAAGGAGAGGCCGAGGCCCTTGCGGCTTCCTTACCGCAGCAGCGCGCCCCGGTGGTCTTCGTGACCAACGAGGTCGGCGCCGGGATCGTGCCCGAGAACGCGCTTGCCCGCGCCTTCCGCGACGCGGCGGGGCTGGTGAACCAAAGAATTGCCGCCGCCAGCGACGAGCTCTGGCTCAGCGTCGCGGGCTATCCGATGAAGGTGAAATAGACATGACCGACCGGCTGCCGCTTGCCACGCTCGAGGCGATTGCAACGCTCGACCTGCCGAGCCTCGACGCCGCCGCCGCCGAGGCCGCCCGCGCCCGGCAGATGGAGCTCACCAAGCCCCCCGGCTCGCTCGGACGGCTCGAGGATCTGGCGGTGTTCCTCGCCGGCTGGCAGGGACGCGCGCGGCCCGCGATCGAGCAAGCGCAGGCGCTGGTCTTTGCCGGCAATCACGGCGTTTGCGCGCAGGGCGTGAACCCGTTCCCGCAGGAGGTCACCGCGCAGATGGTGGCGAATTTCGAGCATGGCGGCGCGGCGATCAACCAGCTCTGCGCGCTGGGCGGCGCGGCGCTCTCTGTCGTGGCGCTCGATCTCGACCGCCCCACCGCCGATTTCACGCAAGCGCCCGCCATGACCGAGGCCGAGACCCTCGACGCCATGCGCCGTGGCGCCGAGGCGGTTGACCCGGAGGCCGATATGCTGATCCTCGGCGAGATGGGCATCGGCAACTCGACCGTTGCGGCGGCGCTGGCCCATGCGGTGTTCGGCGGGGAGGCAAAGGACTGGGTCGGGCGCGGCACCGGCTCTGACACGCCAGCGATTGCCCACAAGGCCGAGGTCGTGGCCCGCGCCGTGGCCCTGCACAAAGGCGCGAAGGGTCTCCGGATCCTCGCAACGCTCGGCGGCCGCGAGCAGGCGGCGATCTGCGGCGCGGTGATCGCGGCGCGGCTGGCGCGCATCCCGGTGCTGCTCGACGGCTTCATCTGCACGGCTGCCGTGGCGCCGCTCTTCGCGGCGCGGCCCGAACTGCTCGATCATTGCCAGATTGGCCATGCCAGCGCCGAGCCCGGCCATCGCGGCATGACGGAGGCGATGGGCAAGCGCCCCATTCTCGATCTGGGCATGGCGCTGGGCGAGGGCTCTGGCGCGGCGCTGGCGCTGGGCATCCTGCGCGGCGCGCTGGCTTGCCACAATGGCATGGCGACCTTCGCCGAGGCCGGGGTTTCGGACGGGTGAGGCGGCGGCGCCTCCCCGAGATCCGGTTGGCGCTGATGCTGCTGACCCGGCTGCCCGTCGGACAGTTCAAGGGGACGCCGCCCGAGATCACCCACGCCCGCTGGGCCTTTCCGCTGGTCGGCGTGCCGCTGGCGCTGATCGCCTGGGCGGTGCTGGCGGTGGCCGCGGCGCTGGGCCTGCCGCCGCTTGTCGGCGGGGTGCTGGCGGTGATCGCGCTGGTGCTGGGCACCGGCGGGCTGCACCATGACGGGCTGGCGGATTTTGTCGACGGCATGGGCGGGCGCGACCGCGAGCAGCGGCTTGCCATTATGCGCGACAGCCGCGTCGGCAGCTATGGCGTGCTGGCGCTTGTTCTGGCGGTGGCGCTTGCCGTGGCGGCGCTCTCGGCCTTTCCGACCGGGCCTGAGGCCGGGCTGGCGCTTCTGCTTTGCGCCGTCTTCAGCCGGCTGGCGATCCTGATGGTGATGGAATGGCTTCCGCCCGCCCGCGAGGACGGGCTTGGCCATCTCGCCGCCAGCGCCGGCAAAGGCAATATCCGCTGGTTCCCTGGCGGCCTTCTGGCGCTGCTGATCGCGCCCTTCCTCGGCCTGCCGGGGATGGCCGCGCTGCTGGTGATGGCCGCCGCCGCCTGGGTGGTCGGGCGGCGCGCCAAAACGCTGCTCGGAGGTCAGACCGGCGACGTGCTGGGCACGGTGCAGCTCTGCTCCGAGATCGCCGGCTGGGTGGTGCTGAGCGCCGCGCTCTGAGCGCTCAGCCCAGCGGGTCGGGCGCGATGTTGCCGCCGCAGACCAGCACCGCCACCCGCTCGCCCGGCCCCGGGACATAGGCGCCCGAGCGCAGCGCCGCGAGCGCCGTGGCGCCGGCGGGTTCGACCAGCAGGCGGTGCGATTGCCAGAGCGCGGTCTGGGCCTCGGTGATCGCCTCGTCCGGCACCAGAACGGCGGCACCGAGATGCGCCTGTGCGAGATCGTGACAGATGCTGCCCACCTGCCGCGCGCCGAGCGCATTGGCGGCAACGCCCGAGACCTGCACATCGACAGGCGCGCCGGCCTCGAGCGCCGCGTGCAGGGCGCAGGAGGTCTCCGGCTCGACGGCGACGATCTTGCGCGCGCCCTGAAGCCAGGCCAGCGAGCCGGCGATCAGCCCGCCGCCGCCGACGGCGATCAGCACCGTGTCGGCCTCGAGCCCCTGGGCCTCCCATTCGCGCATCAATGTGCCCTGACCGGCCACCGTGCCGGGGGCGTCATAGGCATGGACCTGCATCGCGCCGGTCTCGGCCTCGTAGGCGCGCGCCGCCTCGAAGGCGTTGGCGTATTCGCCGGGCACCACGGTCAGCGCCGCGCCGGTGCGCTCGATCAGCGCGATCTTGGCGGGGCCGGCGATCTCGGGCACGAAGATCTGCGCGGTGTGGCCGAGCTGGGTGGCCGCATAGGCCACCGCCGCGCCATGATTGCCGCCCGAGGCCGCGACCACGCCCGCCCCGGGGACCGGCTCGGAGAGCAGCGTGTTGAAGGCGCCGCGCGCCTTGAAGCTGCCCGTGTGCTGGAGCTGTTCGAGCTTGAGCTCGACCGGGCGCTGCCAGAGCGCGTCGGTCGTCATCACGGGGGTGATCTGAGCGTGGCCCTCGATGCGGGCAGCGGCGCTCGAGATTGCGTGTTTCCAGTCCATTTCCGGTCTTCCGATAGTGTCGCGGCAGAACGGCACGCTATAGTCAGTCTGATGGCAGGACAAGGATACCCCAGAGCATGAACGACGAACGCCATTCCATCTTTCGCGACGCGGGGCGCGACCGGAAGACCGCCGAGGAAATCCCCGACACGCCGCAGACCCGCGCACCCTCCTACCGGCTGGCCTTTGCCGACGAGGGCTTTCTCTGCCGCGAAGAGCTGCGCCCGGTGCGGCTGCAGCTGGAACTGCTGAAGCCGCAGCTGCTGATGGACGAGCGCCAGATCGACTCGACCGTGGTGCTGTTCGGCGGCGCGCGCATCCCGTCGCCCGCCGAGAAGGCGAGCGCGCGCACGCAGACGCTGGCCGACCTGTCGCACTTTTACGAGGAAGCGCGGCTTTTCGCGCAGAAGATGACCGAGAAGTCGGTGGCCACGGGCAACCGCGAATTCGTCGTCGCCACCGGTGGCGGCCCCGGTGTGATGGAGGCAGGCAACCTCGGCGCGCAGGAGGCCGGAGGCGTGTCGATCGGGCTCAACATCGTGCTGCCGCACGAGCAGGCCCCGAACGAATACGTGACCCCGGACCTGTGCTTCAACTTCCACTACTTCGCGATCCGCAAGATGCACTTCCTGATGCGGGCGCGGGCCATCTGCGTCTTCCCCGGCGGCTTCGGCACGCTGGACGAGATGTTCGAATCGCTGACCCTGATCCAGACCGGGCGCATGGAGCGGGTGCCGTTCCTGCTCTTCGGCCGGGCCTTCTGGGAGAAGATCATCAACTGGAAGGCGCTCGAGGATGCGGGGACCATCAGCCCCGAGGATCTCGACCTGTTCCGCTTCGTCGAGAGCGCCGACGAGGCGGCGGCGATCATCGAGGAATGGGATCCGGCCCCGGCCCGCGACGATATTCCCGGGCGCTGAACAGCCCCGCTCGAGAAACAGAACGGGAGGCCAGAGGCCTCCCGTTTTTCATTCGTTCCGGTGAACCGGCGCTCAGACGCGCTGCAGTTCCTCGGCGCTGTCGTCTTCCTCGTGGCGTTCGACCCAGCGCGAAATGATGGCGCGGGCCATGTCTTCGTCGAGCGTGCCGATGGCCTGCCGCAGATCCTTGAGCGCGGTGGCGATCTCGAATTCCGACAGGTAGCTTTCCTGCGCGCGCATGATCTTGTGGTGCGGCGTGGTCAGCATGTCGGACGAGATCAGCAGCTCTTCGTGCAGCTTCTCGCCCTTGCGCAGGCCGGTGATCTTGATCTCGATATCGCCTTCGGGATTGTTCACGTTGCGCACGGTATAGCCCGCGCCCTCGATCATCTGGCGCGCAAGCTTGTGGATCGGCACCGGGTCGCCCATGTCGAGCACGAAGACATCGCCGCCGCGGGCGAAGGAGCCGGCCAGCAGCACCAGCCG
Organism: Salipiger sp.; assembly: GCF_059781815.1. NCBI lineage: Bacteria > Pseudomonadati > Pseudomonadota > Alphaproteobacteria > Rhodobacterales > Roseobacteraceae > Salipiger > Salipiger sp. The sequence goes on from NZ_JBYNAH010000021.1 coordinate 10,324, forward strand.
CGCCGCCTCGGAGATGGTCATGAAGTAGCGCGTGACCTTGGGGTCGGTCAGCGTGACCGGACCGCCGCGGGCGATCTGTTCCTCGAACAGCGGGATCACCGAGCCCGACGAGCCCAGCACGTTGCCGAAGCGGACCATCGAGAAGCGGGTGCTGCTGCTGCGGGTGGCGAGATCCTGGATGATCAGCTCGGCCAGGCGCTTGGAGGCGCCCATGACGTTGGTCGGGCGCACTGCTTTGTCCGAGGAGACAAGGATGAAGCGCTCGACCCCGGCCTCGCGCGCGGCCTCGGCCAGAACCTTGGTGCCGATGACGTTGTTGTTGAGGCCCGAGAGCACGTTGCACTCGACCAGCGGCAGGTGCTTGTAGGCGGCCGCGTGCAGCACCACCTCGATCTCGTGCTCGCGCATCAGGTCGGCCATCAGCGTCTCGTTGAGCACCGAGCCCAGGACCGGCACGATGGTCATGTTCTTGGCGAGGTCGCGCAGTTCCTTGTCGATGTTGTAGAGGCTCAGCTCGGCGTGATCGACCAGCACGACGCAATCGGGCTTGCAGGCGATGAGCTGGCGGCAGAGCTCGGAGCCGATCGAGCCGCCGGCGCCGGTCACGAGGATGCGGCGGCCGCTATAGGCGTGGCTCACGCCCGGCAGCTCCGACTCGAGCCGGTTGCGGCCCAGCAGGTCATCGAGCGACACCGGGGCGACGCGCTTGCGCAGCTCGCCCTCGCCGACCAGTTCGGCAAAGGAGGGCAGGGCGTGCACTTCGCAGCCGATCTGGCGCAGGCGATGCGCGATCCGGGCCAGCTGAGGCTGGCTGATCGAGGGCATTGCCAGAACCACGCGGTCGATATGCTTGCGGTTGACGATATCGCCGATCGCGGAGGAAGCGTGCACCCGCAGCCCGGCGACCATCTTGCTTTGCAGCGTCGGGTTGTCATCGACGAACGCCACCGGCTCGACCGCATGGTCATGGCGCAGCGCCGCGACGAGCTGCTGGCCGGTCTGGCCGGCGCCGTAGATCAGCACCCGCATCCGGGTCTGGCCGCGGCGGTAGATGTCGATCAGGACATGGCGCAGGGCGATGCGCCACGTGGCGCAGATCACCAGCAGGAGCAGAGAGAAGTTCAGGTAGACGGCCAGCGAGAGGCTCGGAGCGAGAAACCCGTCGAGGCTGGAGCCGACGACGCCGCAGATCACCGCAAAGGCGGCGGTGCGGGTGATGCCGCGCACGTCATAGGCGTTCAGCGTGAAATGCGGCAGGCCGATGACCCAGGATGCGATGCTGCCGGCGACCATCAAAAGGCCGAACAGGGGGGCAAGTTGGAGAAGCGAAGGCAGGTCCGAGTTGACCGCCGCGTTCATGATAAGCGCTGAGAAAAATGCGAGCCCGATTGCCGCCGCGTCCATGAGCAAGAATAGGAGTTGCTTCTGCGCTCGCGTCAACGACGTGACGATCTTGTAGAGCATGGTCTTTCCGTCCTTCACGAACTCGGTTCGCTCAACGAGTTTCTTCCAAAGTCGAAGGGGCCACCAATTGTCTCCGTATCAAGCCGGAAGACCCCGCATTCTGCCTAACGCGTCATCAAAACTACCTTACGTTTAAGCGATTGCCCATTCAGTAGACAAGAAGGGATTTGCTGCAGCTGCGAGAATGGGCGGGTTTTCACCGATAAGATGCCCGCCCTGCAAGGAAAAGCGGCGGCGGTCGCGTGCGTGACCGTACGGGCGGCAACGCCGGGGCGCGTAGCGTGATTCGGAATGGCCGTTTTCCGGGCGGTCGAGCGAAGCCCCCTTTCGCTGACAGGTGCCTTGAGGTATCACGCGCGCCAATCCGACGTGCTGCGGGAACCGTGTGCACGCGAATTGCAACCGAAGGAGAGCCAGATGGGCTATAAGGTCGTTGTCGCTGGCGCCACGGGCAACGTGGGCCGTGAAATGCTGAACATCCTCGCCGAGCGCGAGTTCCCGGTGGACGAGATCGCGGTGCTGGCATCGCGCAAATCGCTCGGCACCGAAGTGAGCTTCGGCGACAAGACACTCAAGACCCAGGACCTCGCCACGTTCGACTTCACCGGCTGGGACATCGCGCTCTTCGCCGTAGGCTCGGGCCCGACCAAGGAGTTCGCGCCCAAGGCCGCCGCTGCCGGCTGCGTGGTGATCGACAACTCGTCGCTCTACCGCTACGACCCGGACGTTCCGCTGATCGTGCCCGAGGTGAACGCCGACGCGGTGCTGGGCTATTCCAAGAAGAACATCATCGCCAACCCGAACTGCTCGACCGCGCAGATGGTCGTGGCGCTCAAGCCGCTGCACGACCGTGCCAAGATCAAGCGTGTCGTGGTCTCGACCTACCAGTCGGTCTCTGGCTCGGGCAAGGAAGGCATGGACGAGCTCTGGGACCAGACCAAGGCGGTCTACAACCCGGTGACCGAGGTGCCGCCGAAGAAATACCCCAAGCAGATCGCCTTCAACGTCATTCCGCATATCGACGTCTTCATGGAAGACGGCTCGACCAAGGAAGAGTGGAAGATGGTCGCCGAGACCAAGAAGATCGTCGACCCGTCGATCAAGGTCACCGCGACCTGCGTGCGGGTGCCGGTCTTTGTCGGCCATGCGGAGTCGATCAACATCGAGACCGAGGATTTCCTCGACGAGGACGAGGCCCGCGACATCCTGCGCGAGGCGCCGGGCATCATGGTCGTCGACAAGCGCGAGGACGGCGGCTACGTCACGCCGGTGGAATGCGTCGGTGATTTCGCCACCTTCATCAGCCGCATCCGTCAGGATTCGACGATCGAGAACGGCCTGAACTTCTGGTGCGTCTCGGACAACCTGCGCAAAGGCGCGGCGCTCAACGCCGTGCAGATCGCAGAGGTCCTGGGCCAGAAGGTCCTGAAAAAGGGCTGATCCGGTCCATTGAGCGAGACACGCGATCGAGACGGGGCCCGGACGGGCCCCGTTTTCGTTTGGGCGGGCCGATGCGCCGCGCGCCTCTCCGAACGGATAGGAAACCCATGCCGTTGCCGCGCGGGCCTAGCCCTCGGGGTGCTGGCCCCACCGGGGTTGGGGCGGGTAGAACAGGGACGAGGCGGAGATCCCGCCGTGTCCAGGCCAGAACGGCGCCCGTCCAACGCAGGAGCCCGGCCATGACCACCGATTTTCTCGCACTCGCCCGTGATCGTCGCATCGAGGCACTCACCGCCCGCAGCCTGCTGCTGTGCAGGCGTTGCCGGCGTCCGTCGCCGCGGCTCCTCGGGCGCTGGCTGCGCCGGATCTGCTCCCGGCAGGCCAGCCTCCTTGTCGCGCCCCGTTCGTCCGCTTTCTCTCTCGCTCTCTCCGGGGCGGCGGGGCGCGTCATCTGTGCGCGTTGGCCGGGGTGATCCCGCATGGGTCGATGAGGTCGAAATCGGGATCGTCTGAGACGCCTTTTGAAGCGTCGTCTGCGGCGCTGCCGAGCACGGCTTGCGTGAGCCGCATATGGGGATGGCCGGGAAACGGCCGCCCGAAGCGCCGCATCAGGGTGCTGTAGCTGTGGCCGAGCTCGGAGGCCTTGCAGAGCCGCTCTCCACCCGGGTGGGTATGCAGGGCGAGGCCGCCACCGGCTTCGCGGAACGCGTAGCCCTTGGCGCGCAGCCGCCGGTCGAGATCGGCCCAGCCGCTGGCGCTGGCCAGATCGTTTGCGAGGAGGGCCCGCAAGGGACCGAGGAGCTCCTCATCCGCCCGGTTGGGCGTTTTCGCCCCGTTGCGCTGGCGCCGGATTTCGGCGGCGAGCGCGTCGCGGATCACGCGGCCAACGGTTTCGTCCCGCTCCCGGGCGAGCCGACTTGCGGCCTGATAAAGCGGCTCGGATAGCCGCAGGGTGAAAACCTCCTCCCGCATGCTCGCGAGTTTTGCGCACCCAAGGTTAACAGAAGGTTACACGGCGCCGAGAACGCAAAGTTTCCCTAACGACAACAGTTCGCCACAATTGAGCCCAAATCGAGGCGCATTTTCATCAAACTGGCAAGGAGATGACAGATGCTTGTTAACGAGTCCCGCGCCACCGTCGGCGCCGCCCCTCTGACCACCGCCCTGGACTGCGAGACCGCGGCCCTGTTGCGACAGGTCCTGCTGCCGATCCTCGAGGCCGCCACCGACTGGCGCGGCCTCGCCGGCGCACTGGCCCGAAAGGGCTATGGCCTGACCTTCCGCAGCGGCCGCATGGTGATCGTCCAGTCCGAGACCGGCCGTCCGCTCAGCACCGGCCGTGGCCTCGGCATGCCGCTTTCGGTGCTCGCCGCACGGCTCGGACGGCCCGCGCTGCGGCTCAGCCGAGACGGGTGCTCGGCTGAACTGCACGCCTGAGCCCGGCTCAGATTTCCTCGAAGCGGCCCAGCTTGGGGTCGTAGACCTCGATGCTGCCCTTGCCGATCTCGTGCCAGAGACCGTGCAGGGTCAGCTCCTCGCTCTCCACCGCCTCGCGCACGAAGGGGAAGGTCATCAGGTTCTCGAGCGAGGTCAGAACGGCCTGGTGCTCCAGCGCCTTCGAAACCTTGTCCTCGGGCAGATCCTTCACCTTCTCGTAGCCCGGGCGCAGGATGTCCATCCAGCGGCCGACGAAGCTGGATTTCTCTTCCAGCGCCGGCGCCCGGCCCGAGCACATGTCGAGGCAGCCCTGAACGCCGCCGCAGCTCGAGTGGCCCATTACGATGACATGCGCCACCTTGAGCGCGGTCACGGCGTATTCCACCGTCGCCGAGGTGCCGTGGTGATCGCCATCGGGCTCGTAGGGGGGCACTAGGTTGGCGATGTTGCGGTGGATGAAGAACTCGCCCGTATCGGCCCCGAAGATCGAGGTCACGTGCACGCGGCTGTCGCAGCAGGAAATGATCATCGCGCGGGGATGCTGGCCTTCCGAGGCCAGTCGTCGGAACCACGCGTGGTTCTCGGCGTAGCTCGTCGCCTTCCAGCCATGAAAGCGTTGCACGAGATATTGCGGAAGCGGCTTCGCGTTCTGCATGTCGTCCTCCTGTTCGGGTCACGCACCGCGCTTGGCAATACGCGGAATTCTTCCGGAATTCGAGAGAATAAATCGGCCCGCGCTAAGGTTTTGGGAACTCCGGGCCTCTATCCCCCTGCGACGTGGGGAAGGTGAAGCATGGAGGCCGCGGTGGACCAGGTCGCAAGACTGTCGCCGGCGGAACCGGCAGCGGTCGATCCAGACCGTCTCGCACAGCTCTACGAGCGGTTCGGCACCCGACGGGGCGAGGATCTCGTTTGCCGGGCGATGGAGGAGCTGGCGTTCGGGCTCGGTCAGGCCGGCCGGCTCTACGAGGCCGGAAACCGCACGGAGCTACGCCGTTGTGCACGGGCATTGGCCACGCTCGCGGACGAGATCGGGATGACGGCCCTGCGCCGCGTTGCCGAGAGCGTTGCGCTCTGCATCGACAATGCCGACGCGGTGGCGCTGGCGGCGGTGCTGGCGCGCATGGCGCGTGTCGGGGAGCGCTCGCTCTACGCCATCTGGGATCTGCAGGACCTGACGATCTGATCTCCGCGCGATGGCTCCCCCCTTCACCGGGGCGGATGGACCGAGCAGGCGGGCCTTGGGGCGGGCAGAGGCCGGGCCGGCGCGCGGGGACAGCGGGGCACCGGGGCCATCTACCCGGCGCATCAATGCAAGCGGGGAGGGCGGCGGAGGGCCTTGCAGGTCCGGCGCGCTGCGCTAGGCTCGCGGCAATTGTCTTCCCTCCCAGAAAGGCCTCTCACATGCCGTTCCGTTTCGCCGATTCCTCGACCCCGGCTATGCCGCTTCACCTGATCGAGGCCGACGCCCTATCGGCCTGGCTCGAGGGGAAGCCGGAGGCGTGGCGGGGCTGGGTCGCGGCCAGCGGCTTCTCCGGCGCCATCGGCGATGCGTTGATGCTGCCCGGCAAGGATGGCGCCCCCGCCGCGGCGCTCGCCGGCTACGGCTCCGCCGCATCCCGCCGCCGCGGTCGTTTCGCGCTGGCCGCGGCGGTGGCAAAGCTCGGCACCGGTACCTACCGCATTGCCAGCGGTCTGCCACAGGAAGCCGCCGCCGAGGAAGCGCTCGGCTGGCTGCTCTCCGCCTATCGCTTCACCCGCTACGCCGGCGGCAATGGCGCGGGCGCCCAGCTTGTCGCGCCCGAAGGCGTCGATGCCGCGCGCGTCGAGATCCTTGCTGAGGCTGAGGCGCTGACCCGCGATCTCGTCAACACGCCGGCCTCCGACATGGGCCCGCAGGAGCTCGAGGAGGCCGCCCGCGCGCTGGCCGGGGAGTTTGGGGCCAGCATCGAGGTGACCGCCGGGGAAGAGCTGGAACAGGGCTTCCCGATGATCCACGCGGTGGGCCGGGCCAGCCCGCGCGCGCCGCGGCTCATCGACATGCGCTGGGGCGAGGCCGGCCCGACACTGACGCTGGTCGGCAAGGGGGTTTGTTTCGACACGGGCGGGCTCAACCTCAAGCCCGGCAGCTCGATGGGGCTGATGAAGAAGGACATGGGCGGCGCCGCCAACGTGCTGGGTCTGGCCCGCGCCATCATGGCGCTGGAGCTGCCGCTGCGCCTGCGGGTGCTGATCCCGGCGGTGGAAAACTCTGTCGCGGGCGATGCCTTCCGTCCGCAGGACATCCTGACCTCGCGCAAGGGCCTCTCGGTCGAGATCAACAACACCGATGCCGAGGGCCGGCTGGTGCTGGCCGACGCGCTGGCGCTGGCCGACGAGGAAACGCCCGACCTCATCGTCTCGATGGCAACGCTGACCGGCGCCGCGCGGGTCGCGGTCGGGCCGGATCTCGCGCCGTTCTACACCGATGACGAGCCGCTCGCCGCGGCCCTTTCCAGCAGCGGTACGGCGCAGGCCGATCCGCTCTGGCGGATGCCGTTCTGGGAGCCTTACGAGGCCAAGATCGAGCCCGGCATCGCTGATCTCGACAACGCACCGGCGGGCGGCATGGCGGGCTCGATCACCGCCGCCCTCTTCCTGCGCCGCTTCGTGACCGAGAGCCCGCGTTACGCCCATTTCGACATCTACGCCTGGAACCCGTCGCCGCTGCCGGCGCGGCCCAAGGGCGGCGTCGGGCAGGGCCCGCGCGCGATCCTCGCAGCCCTCCCGGAGGTGCTGGGCCTGTGAGCGACCGGCGTCTGACCGCCGCCAATGACCGGGTCGTCGCCCGCGCGCTGGCGGCGGAGTTCCCCGGGCTGGAGCCGGTCGATCCGGTGGTCTCCTACATCTGCGAGCCGGTGATCGATCTCGTGGCCCGCCCCGGCGGGCGGCGCGAGCGGCAGCTGCGCTACGGCGATGCTTTCGAGCTGCTCGAGACCCGCGACGGCATGGGCTTCGGCCTCGCGCCCGGCGCCGGCTATGCCGGCTGGGTGTCGGCCTCGGCGCTGCGCCCTGCCGGGGCGCGCGGCACCCCGACCCATCGCGTCGCGGCGCGACAGACCCATGTCTACCCCTCGCCCGACTTCAAGACCCGCGAGACCTGCGCCCTGTCGCAGCTCTCGTCGCTGGTGGTGACGGGGCGCGAGGGGCGGTTCTGCGAGACCGAGCTTGGCTGGGTGCCGGCGATGCATCTCACCGATGCGCTGACCACCGACCCGGTGACTGAGGCGGCGCGCTATCTCGGGACGCCCTATCTCTGGGGCGGCAACTCGGGCTTCGGGATCGACTGTTCCGGGCTGGTGCAGGCGGGGCTTTCGGCCTGCGGCATCGCCTGCCCGGGCGACAGCGACCTGCAGGAGAAGGCGCTGGGCGAGACGCTGGCGCCGGGCACGACGCCCATGCGCGGCGACTTGCTGTTCTGGAAGGGCCATGTCGCTTGGGTGTCGGATCCGGAGACCATCCTGCACGCCAATGCCTACCACATGGCCGTGGCCTATGAGGGGCTCGCGGAGGCGGTGGCGCGGATCGAGGCGCAGGGCGATGGCCCGGTCACCCGCCACGCGCGGCTGGGATAAGCGCCCAGTTCGACCAGATGTGATGCCGGTTCATGCCCGCGCTGGTGTAGACTGGCCCGATGAAACCGCTCCTGCCCTTCCTACTTCTCGCCATGCCCGCGCTGGCCGACCCGCCCGAGATCGTTGCCACCGAGGCCGCGCGCCAGGGCGAGAACTGGCGCGTCTCGGTCACCATCGCGCATCCTGATACCGGCTGGGAGCATTATGCCGATGGCTGGCGGGTCGAGACGCAGGACGGCACCGTGCTCGGCACCCGGGTGCTGGCGCATCCGCACGAGACCGAGCAGCCCTTCACCCGCTCGCTTTCCGGTGTGATGATCCCGGAGGGCAAAACGCGGGTCTTCCTTCGGGCGCGCTGCCTTGTCGATGGCTGGAGCGAGGAGCGCACCGCCCACGATCTGCCCTGACGGGCGGGCTTATCCCTGTAGCGAAAGTCGGAAGAGCGGCGCTTACCGCCGCCCTTCGCGCAGCCAGGCGCCGATGATGAAGCCCGAGGCCAGCAGCAGCGTCAGCCAGGCCGGCAGCAGCGGGATCTGGCGCACGTCCATCGTCTCGTAGGCCTCGCGCGGGGTGAGGCCGATCCAGCCGCGCCCGGCGGCGGGGCGCCCGGCGCTGACCGCGCGGATGCTCGGCAGGCCGTCCTCGAGCCGCATTACGCCGCCGCGCATGGTGTCGATCACCGGCTCCAGCGCGTCGCCGCTGGCGATGGTCTGCTCGAACTCGCGCGGGGCAGCGGGGCCGAGGCCGATCACTGCCTCTTCCTCGCCCTCGCTCAGACGATAGAGCCCGATCTCCGGCCCCTCGTAAAGCGCCTCGAACCGGCCCGGGGACACCTCCGAGAGCGTTACCTCCTCGGTCTCGCCATCGGGGCGGGTCACGGTGACCGCGCCCACGCCTTCGCCCAGCGAGCGGCGGATGATGCGCATGGTCTGGCCGGTGGCCTCGGCCCAGAGCGCCTCTTCCTCGAGCTCGGGCTCCTTCATCATCCAGTGCGCGAGCCGGCGCAGCAGGTCGAGCTGCGGGCCGCCGCCCTCGTAGCCGCGCGACCAGAGCCAGGCCTGATCCGAGCCCAAGAGCGCCACGCGCCCCTCGCCGACCCGGTCGAGGATCAGCAGTGGCTTGTCATCGACGCCGGACATCACCACGTCGCCCTCGATCGGGTCGAGCTCGATCTGGCGCAGCCAGCGGCCCCAGCTTTCCGGGTCGCCCATGCCGGCGGTGACGGGATGGCGCTCGCCCAGTTCGGTGACGCGCGGGCGGTAGCCCTCGTCGATGACGCGGGCGGTGGGCTCGGCGGGCAGGATCTCGGCGAGCGGCGAGCGGTAGATCGAATCGGCGCTGGCGAAATCGGGGCCCGCGGCCACCAGCACGGCGCCGCCGTTCTCGACATAGTTGCGCACGTTGTCGAGGTAGATCGCCGGCAGGATGCCGCGGCGCTTGTAGCGGTCGAAGATGATCAGGTCGAAATCGTCGATCTTCTCGAGAAACAGCTCGCGCGTGGGGAAGGCGATGAGCGAGAGCTCGGTCACCGGCACGCCGTCCTGCTTCTCGGGCGGGCGCAGGATGGTGAAATGCACCAGATCGACCGAGCTGTCGGATTTCAGCAGGTTGCGCCAGGTCCGGCCGCCGGCATGCGGCTCGCCCGAAACCAGCAGCACGCGCAGCCGGTCGCGCACGCCGTTGATCTGGACCAGTGCGGCGTTGTTGCGGTCGGTCAGCTCGCCCTCGGCCTCCGGTGTCGAGAAGCGGATGACGTTGAGCCCGCCATGCGGCAGCTCGATCGGCAGCTCGACATCCTGCCCGATGGGCACGGTGAACTGCTGCGGCTCGGCGCCGTCGACCGAGATGTCGAGCCGCGTGTCGATGGCCCCCGGCGCGGCGCCGTCATCCTGCACCCGCAGCGTCAGCGTCACCGGCTCGCCGAGGATGGCGAAGGCCGGGGCGTTCTGCACGATGAGGCGACGGTCCCAGTCGCTCTCGCGGCCGGTCATCAGCAGGTGCATGGGGGCCGGCAGGTTGGGCGCGCGCTCGAGATCGTGCAGCCGCCCGTCCGAGAGCAGGAAGATCCCGGCGATGCGCCCGCGCGGCTCCTCGGCCATGGCGGTGGAGAGCGCGGTCATCAGCTGGGTGCCGGTGTCTCCCTCGCCATCGCCAAGCTCGATGCGGCGGATCTCGGTGTTGGGCCGCGCCTCGATGCGGGCCTCCAGCGTGTCGGCGGCCTCCTCGGTGACATTGAGCCGGTCAGCAAGGCGCTGCGAGGCGCTCTTGTCCACGACCATCAGCACGATATCCGAGAGCGGCGCGCGGTCTTCCTCCTGGAAGGAGGGCTGGGTCAGCGCCGCGACGAGGATCAGCCCCGCGAAGAAGCGCAGCGGCCAGCCGTTGAGCCCGCGCCACAGCGCGAGGATCACGCCCGCGAGCGCCACGGCGCCAAGCGCGTAGATGGCGGCCCAGGGCAGCAGCGGGTCGAAGACAATCTGTCCGGTCATTGGCCAAGCCTGTCGAGCAGCGCGGGCACGTGCACCTGGTCGGATTTGTAGTTGCCGGTGAGCACGTGCATCACGAGGTTGACCCCGAAGCGATAGGCGATCTCGCGCTGACGCTCGCCGGCGAAGCCCGAGCCGATGCGCACCAGCGGGTTGCCCCGCTCGTCCATCGCCCAGGCGGCGGCCCAGTCATTGCCGCCGATCACCACCGGGGTCACGTTGTCATTGAGGTTGCGGAACGGCATGCCCTCGATCAGCTCCGCATCCGGCGCCGCCGCCTCGACCCAGACATCGCGACTGGCGTAGCGGCCGGGGAAATCCTGTAGCAGATAGAAGGTGCGGGTGAGCACGTGGTCCTGCGGGATCGGCTCCAGCGGCGGGATATCGAGCGGGGCGGCCAGCTCCTGCAGCTTGCGGCCCTCGGCGCTGGAGGCGCCGAAGCCGGCCACATCCGAGTCGCGGGTGTCGAACAGGATCATCCCGCCCGAGCGCAGGTAGTCGTTGAGCTTGGCGTAGGCGGCGTCCGAGGGCATAGGCTGGGCGGCGGTGACTGGCCAGTAGAGCATCGGGAAGAAGGCCAGCTCGTCGCTCTCGAGATCGACGCCCATCGGGTCGGCGGGCTCGACCGAGGTGCGGAAGAACAGGATCTCCGACAGGCCCCGCAGGCCGGCCTGTGCGAGGTCGTCAAGCTGGCGGTCGCCGGTCAGCACATGCGCCAGTGTCACCTCCGAGGCGGCGAGCATGGCGGCGGCCTCGTCGCCAGCACTGGCCGGGCTCTCCTGCGCGCGGGATGCGAGCGGCGTCAGGCTCAGCGCGAGCGCGGTCAGGATGGCCGCCGTGCCGGCGCGGGGCCGGGCGCCGCCGAGGCGGCCCGAGAGGGCCAAGGAGGCGATGACGTCGGCCAGAAGCAACGCGATGGCACCGGCAAGCAGCCAGCCCGCCAGCGGCGTCTCCGCCGGACGCGACAGCCCCTCGACGGTGACCCGCTCGGGCCAGACAGCCGGCTCGAAGGCGCTCTCCGCGGTGACCACGTTGCGCGCGAGGCTGCGATCCTCGCCCTGGTAGAGCCCCGGCATCAGATCGGGGCCGAGCGCCGCGCTCAGCAGCGCCTCGCCCTCGACGCCCGGAAGGTTGCCGGCATCGCCGACACGACCGAACGCGTCGAGCACCCGCAGCGGCTGCCAGATCGTCCCCTCGAGATCCTCGGGTGCCGGCGAGGACGGCATCGACGAGACCGCCAGCCGTTCCAGCATCTGCACGAAGAGCCCCGAGAGCGGCAGGCTCGACCATTCCGCGTTGGCGGTGACGTGGAACAGCACGACCTGGCCTTGTCCCACGCGCTTGCGGGTCACCATCGGCGTGCCATCCGTCAACTGCGCGATCACCCGCGCGGCCAGCGTCGGGTCGGGCTGGGCCATGACCTGCGAGGTCACGGTGACGTCCTCGGGGATCTCGAGGCCAAAGAACGGGCTCTCCTCGCCGAAGGGCGCGAGCGCTTTCGGCTCGCCCCAGCTCATCGCGCCGCCGACGCTGCGGCCCCCGGCGCGCAGACGCACCGGCATCAGCGGATCCTCTTCGCTGCGGCTCACGTCGCTGGCGGCAAGGCGCGGTCCGGCAAAGCGCAAGAGCGTACCGCCCGATTCGAGCCATTCGAGCACTCCGGCCTCTTCGCCGGGCGAGAGCGTCGCGACATCGGCCAGCACGATCACGTCCGGGTTGGCGGGCAGCACCTCTTCGAGCGTGCCGTCGAGCAGGTCGGCGGTGGGCTCGAGCGCGCGGTCGAGGAAATGCAGCGGCGAGAGCAGCTCCAGCCCCTCGCGGTTCTCGTTCCCGGCGATCAGCGCCACTTCTCGGCGGCGCAGGCTGTCATCGGGCAGGGTGACCGCGCCGGCGCTGCGGGCGCCCTCGATCTCGAAACGGGTGATGCGGGCGCGCAGCTCGGCCGGCAGGTTCAGCTCGAGCTCGGCATCAGTGGCGGATTGCTCGAAGATCACCGGGTTGCGCACCAGAACCGCCGGGTTGCCCGCCGGGTCGAGCCCGTGGCCCGCGACGGTGACCTCGGCCTCGGGGCCGGGGCGCAGCCGGTGCAGGCTCAGCAGCACGTGGCCATCCTCGAATCGGGCAGGCGCAAGGGTGTAATGGGCGCGGGGGCTCTCGAAGACGGTCACCTCGCCGCGCGCCTCCAGCGCGGCAAGCAGCGGCGCGCGGCTGTCGCGGGCGAGCCCGTCCGACATCCAGTAGCTGTCGAAATCCTGATCCGGCAGCATCTCGATGGCGCGCGCGACGCGCGCGTCATCGGGCTGCCAGGGCTCGGGCAGGATGCCGGTCAGGCGCGATTGCAGCACGCCCGCGGCCTGGAACTGCGGCGCTTCCGGCGCGGTCAGGCGCAGGAGCGCCACGGGCCGCGCCTCACGCTCGGCGCGGGCCAGCAGCGCATCGAGCGCGTCCTGCCGCTGGCGCCAGTCCGAGGCGCTGGACCAACTCGCATCCATCACCACCAGAAGCGGGCCCGAGCCCGCCTCGGCGCCGCTCTGCTCCTGCGGGTTCAGCACCGGCCCGGCTAGGCCGATGATCACCGCCGCCACCGCCAGCATCCGCATCAGCAAGAGCCACCACGGCGTGCGGTCGGTGACCTGCTCCTCGTCCTTCAGGCCGAGCAGCAGCACCACGCCGGGAAACATCCGCCGGATCGGCGCGGGCGGCACGGCGCGCAGGATGATCCACAGCACCGGCAGGGCCAGCAGCCCCAGCAGAAGCCAGGGGGCGGTGAAGCCGAGGGGGCCGAGCATCGTCATCCGTGGCCTCCGTCCATCGCGCGATATACCCACAGCAGCGCCGACTGGGCGCTGTCCGAGGTATGATGACACATGTATTGCCAGCCCGTTAACCGCGACAAACGATCAAGCCGGTCCTTGCGCTCTGCCAGCCGCTCGAGATAGCGCCCCCGCAGGTCGCCAGCCTTCAGCGTCTCATGCGCCACGCTGCCGCCGACGCTCTCGAAGATCGTGCGGCCCTTGAAGGGAAAGCTTTCCTCCGTCGGGTCGAGCACCTGCAGCAGAACGCCGCGCACGCCGCGGTCGGCGGCCTTGGTGAGCGCCGCCTCGACGGGGGCCAGATCGCCGAGGAAATCCGACACGAACATCGCCCGGGCATGGGGGATCATGCCGCGCGCCTCGGGCTCGGAGTAATCGTCATCACCGTCCGTCGAGAGCGCCTCGGCCAGCCGCAACACCTGCACGTCGCCATTGCGCGGTGGCAGCTGCCAGCCGGTGAAGCCCACCCGCTCGCCGCCCCGGATCAGCAGGATCGCGGTGGCCAGCGCCACCAACCGGGCGCGGTCGCCCTTCTGCGGCAGGTTCTGGTCGGAGGTGAAGCGCATCGAGGCGCCGTGATCGACCCAGAGCTGCACGCTCTGCGCGATCTGCCATTCGCGCTCGCGCACGAATTGCTCGTCGCCCCGGCCCGAGCGGCGCCAGTCGATGTTGCGATAGCTGTCGCCCGAACGCAGCGGGCGGTATTGCCAGAAATCGTCGCCCATCCCCGAACGCCGCCGGCCGTGCTCGCCAAGAAGCACGGTGCCGGCGAGATGCTCGGCGCGGGCCAGCAGCGCCGGAAAGCGGCTGGCCTCGAGCTGCGCGTCGCGGCGGAGATAGGTGACGGTGTCGCTCAAGCCGCGGCCTCGGTGCGGGTGAGCCCGCTCGCGATGTCGTCGATGATGGCGCCGAGATCCTCGCCGCGGGCGCGGGCCGAGAAGGTCAGCGCCATGCGGTGCACCAGCACCGGGCGCGCCATGTCGATCACGTCGGCGGGCGAGGGCGCCAGCCGTCCCTCGAGCAGGGCACGGGCGCGCACCGTCATCATCAGCGCCTGCGCGGCGCGCGGGCCGGGGCCCCAGGCCACGGTTTCGCGGACACGCTCCGAGGCGGCGGGATCATTGGGGCGGAAGGCGCGCACAAGGTCGAGGATCATCTCGACCACCGCATCGCCCACCGGCATCCGGCGCAACAGGGTCTGCGCCGCCATCAGGCTCTCGGGATCGAAAACCTGATGCGCCTGCGCATCCTCGGTGCCGGTGGTGGCGAGCAGGATGTCCTTCTCGGTCTTTCGGTCGGGGTAGGCGACGTCGATCTGCACGAGGAAACGGTCGAGCTGGGCTTCGGGCAGCGGGTAGGTGCCCTCCTGCTCGATCGGGTTCTGCGTCGCCAGAACGTGGAAGGGCAGCTCGAGCGAGCGGGTCTCGCCGGCCACGGTCACCGCCTTTTCCTGCATCGCCTGCAGCAGCGCCGACTGGGTGCGCGGCGAGGCGCGGTTGATCTCGTCGGCCATCAGCAGCTGGCAGAAGATCGGGCCGGGGATGAACTTGAAGGCGCGCGAGCCGTCGCTGCCGGTCTCGAGCACCTCGGAGCCGAGGATGTCGGCGGGCATCAGGTCGGGGGTGAACTGGATGCGGTTGCCGTTGAGCCCCATGACGGTCGAGAGGGTCTCGACGAGGCGGGTCTTGCCGAGGCCGGGCAGGCCGATCAGCAGCGCGTGGCCACCGCAGAGCAGCGAGGCCAGCGTCAGGTCTACCACCCGTTCCTGCCCGATGAAGCGGCTGTTGATGGCGCGCTTGGCTTCGGCCAGCTTTTCCTCGAGCGCTTCGATCTCCGCGACCAGATCCTCGGCCATGCGCTGACTCCCTTGAAATCCCGTGTTTACGAGTCAACTCTATCCCGGGGTTGGAAAATGGCAAAAGCAATGACGGCACAAAATTCCGTGACACCCTCTGCAGACGGGCTGGCTGCCTCCGCGCGCGCCATCGAAGGCCGCGGGCTGCCCCCGGTTCACAAGTGGAACCCGCCCTTTCTGGGCGATATCGACATGCGGATCGCCCGTGACGGCACGTGGTACTACCTTGGCTCGCCCATCGAGCGACCGGCGATGGTCAAGCTGTTCTCGTCGATCCTGCGCAAGGACGGCGAGGATTACGTGCTCGTCACCCCGGTCGAGAAGGTGGGAATCACCGTCGAGGATGCGCCCTTCGTGGCCACGGATTTCGAGGTTGCCGGCGAGGGCCGCGCGCAGGTGCTGACTTTCCGCACCCATGTGGGGGACGAGGCGGTGGCCGGCCCCGATCACCCGATCCGTATCGCCATCGACCCCGAAAGCGGCGAGCCCTCGCCCTATGTTCTGGTGCGCGCCAATCTCGAGGCGCTGATCGACCGCAAGAGCTTTTACCGGCTGGTCGAGCTTGGCACCGAGCACGAGCAGGACGGCGCGCGCTGGTTCGGCGTCTGGTCGCAGGGCGCATTCTTCCCGATCGCGCCGGCAGAAGATCTGGGCTGAGCCCGCGGGCTCAGTCGCCGAGCTTGGCGTGCACCTCGTCGAGGTCGATCTCGCCGATGGGCATCTTGTTGGCCGGGTTCTCGAAATCGTATTTGAAGAGCTCGAAGTCGCGTTTGTAGATCTCGTAGATCAGGTGCATCGACAGATCGTCGAAATACTCCTCGACCGGGTGCAGGCGCTTCGGCCCGTGGCCCTCGGATTCGTTGAAACGCGGGATCGCCGAGAGATCGACCGGATGCGGCGTCTGGATGTTGTCGAGCACGCCCTGCATGCCCTCGTTGAATTTCTCGGTCCAGAAGATCTGGTTGTAGCGCCCGCCGTTGACGATGAAGGTCGAGACATGGCCCGAGACTGCCGACCAGTGGATGTCGGGCTCCATCGGGCGGCGCCAGCGGATGGTGTCGCGCACGAACAGCAGGAAGCGGCGGAAGCTGCGGATCTGGTCGAACTCTTCCTTGCCGTCGTCGCCGCCGACCTCGATGCCGTATTTCTGGATCAGCAGCGGCACGAGGTTGCCGCGATAGCGCTTGCCGTTGCGCTGGATGCCGCAGATCTTGTCGAAGAAGCTCGACAGCACGCGGGTGTAGGGGTTGCGCACGCAGGTGAAGGCATAGGAGGCGCGGGTCTTCACGTTGGCCTTGATGATCGGCTGGCTGTCGTCGCGGGCCCATTTGTGCAGCCCGTCCTGCGCATCATGGATGTCGCCGTCGAAGAACCTGCCGTGATCGGAGTAAAACATGATCTGGCCGATCGTCGAGCAGGCGCATTTCGGGACCACCCGATACACCATGCTCTCGCTCTCGGTCATCCACGTGCCCGGAAACCCCATCTGCCCTGCCTCCCGTAAGCGCCTCTCGGGCGCTTGCTTTTCAGATCTCTCCAGTGACGCCTGATTAATTGTTATGCGTCTGATTTCGCAAAAAATCAGACAAACCCGGTTTCTTCAACGCCCGTTCGTCTCTATCAACGGAATGGAGCGGGCAAAATTAGGGCAGATGGTTCCCGGAATGGCAAAGATTGCCTTCATCCTCCTGTGTCACAAGGATCCTGACGCCGTCATCAAGCAGGCGCAGAGCCTGACCGCCGTGGGCGATTACATGGCGATCCACTTCGACGCCCGCGCCCCGAAAGCCGCCTATGACAAGATCCGCGCGGCGCTGGCCGACAATCCCAACGTGGCTTTCGCAAAGCGGCGGGTGAAATGCGGCTGGGGCGAGTGGAGCCTTGTGCAGGCGACGCTGAACACGGTCGAGACCGCGGTGGAGGCGTTCCCGCGCGCCTCGCATTTCTACATGCTCTCGGGCGATTGCATGGCGATCAAATCGGCGGAATACGCCCACGCCTTCCTCGACCGGCGCGATGTCGATTACGTCGAGAGCTTCGACTATTTCCACTCCGACTGGATCAAGACCGGCTGGAAGGAAGAGCGGCTGATCTACCGCCACTGGTTCAACGAGCGCACCCAGAAGAAACGCTTCTACGCGATGTTCAAACTGCAGAAGCGGCTCGGGCTGACGCGCAAGATCCCCGACGATCTCGAGGTGATGATCGGTTCGCAATGGTGGTGCCTGCGCCGCCGCACGGTGGAGTGGATCCTCGATTTCTGCCGCAAGCGGCCCGACGTTCTGCGCTTCTTCCGCACCACCTGGATCCCGGACGAGACCTTCTTCCAGACGCTGGTGCGCCATCTCGTGCCGGAGCACGAGATCGAGAGCCGCACGCTGACGTTCCTGATGTTCTCCGACTATGGCATGCCGGTGGTGTTCTACAACGACCACTACGATCTGCTGCTGGCGCAGGATTTCCTCTTTGCCCGCAAGATCAGCCCCGAGGCGCGCGAACTGAAGCGCCGGCTGGGCGTGCTCTATGCGTCGGAAGGGGCGCGGTTCCAGATCTCCAACGAGGGCCAGTCGCTGTTCCGCTTCCTGACCGGCAAGGGCCGCATCGGCCGCCGTTTTGCGCCGCGCTTCTGGGAGGCCGAGAGCTCGCTCGGGCGCGAGCGCGAACTGCTCATCGTCTTGTGCAAGAAATGGCACGTCGCCAAGCGCCTGACCGAGCGCATCCGGGCGCTGACCAACATCGCCTGCATCGAGTACCTGTTCAACGAGGAGAGCTGCGCGCTGCCCGATCTCGGCGGCATCCAGTCGAGCATGGGCAAGCGCCATCGCCACCGCCGCGCGCTGATGCGGATGCTGTACGAGTATTACGACACCGAGCGGCTGGTGATCTGCCTCGACCCGCAGAACCTCGACCTGCTCGAGGATTTCTGCCGCGACCGCTCGGTCTCGCGGCTGCTCGAGATCGAGTGCCAGTTCAGCGATGCCTATCTCAGGGGCCACGCGACGCGGGTCGGGCTGGCGGGCGAGCGCACGCCGAAGGAGACGCTGAACCGCTTGCTGCCGACGATTCGCAACGACATGGTGCACGAGAGCGACCGTATCCGGGACGCGCAGTTCGACAACCATCTGCGGATCCGCGAGATCGACCCGCCCGAGATCAACGCGCGCGCGCTCGCGGCCTTCCTGAGCCTGCCCGAGGACACCGCCCGCGAGCTTGCCAATACCGATCACCTGTTCGCCGATTGAGGATAGAATGGCCTACACCTACGACACCGAGAACATCTTCGCCAAGATCCTGCGGGGCGAGATCCCCAACGACACCGTGCTCGAGACCGAGCACAGCCTGGCGTTCAACGACATCCGCCCGCAGGCGCCGATCCACGTGCTGGTGATCCCCAAGGGCGCCTATGTGAATTACGACGATTTCGCCCGCAACGCCTCGGATGCGGAAGTGGTCGATTACACCCGCGCCATCGCCAGGGTCTGCGAGATGAAGGAGGTCGAGGCCGACGGCTTCCGGATGATCTCGAACGCCGGCGAGCACGGGGTGCAGGAGGTTCCGCACCTGCACGTGCACATTCTCGGCGGCCGCGGCCTCGGCCGCATGCTCGAGCGCGGCTGAGCCCGGTCTGCAAGGCGGCGCGGCCTTTCGGCCGCACAGTATGTCTCACCACCGCCCGTGGGCGGTGGCTCGGGGCGCTTGGCCGGCCTGACGTCCTTGCCGGAATCTGGCGCTCCTGGCGCCGGCCGGCTTGCCTCCGGCGGGAGTATTTTTGACGAAGAGAAGCCAGGGGCGCTTCCCCCCCGGGCTTCTTCTGGCCGAAAATATCCCGGGGGAATCCGCGCTTTTGCGCGGATGGGGGCAGCGCCCCCGACCAACCTAGCCGACCACGTTGAACGCCGGGCCGTAGGGGTATCCGGTGATGTTGTCGTTGCCATCTTCGGTGATCACCAGGATGTCGTGCTCGCGGTAGCCGCCGGCGCCGGGCGCGCCCTCGGGCAGGGTCAGCATCGGCTCCATGGAGATTACCATGCCCGGCTCGAGCACCGTGTCGATATCTTCGCGCAGCTCGAGCCCGGCCTCGCGGCCGTAGTAATGCGACAGCACGCCGAAGGAGTGGCCGTAGCCGAAGGTGCGGTATTGCAGCAGGTCGCGCTCGGCGAAGAAGGCGTTGATCGCCTGGGTGACCTCGGCGCAGCTCACCCCGGGCTTCAGGAGCGACATGCCGTATTCATGCGCCGCCACGTTGGCCTCCCAGATGCTGAGCGAGGCGTCGTCGACCTCGCCCACGAAGAGTGTGCGTTCCAGCGCGGTGTAATAGCCCGAGATCATCGGGAAGGTGTTGAGCGACAGGATGTCGCCGCGTTCGAGCTTGCGCGCCGTGACCGGGTTGTGAGCGCCGTCGGTGTTGATGCCCGACTGGAACCAGACCCAGGTGTCGCGGTACTCGGCATCGGGGAAGCGCTTGGCGATCTCCAGCTCCATGGCGTCGCGCCCGGCCATGGCGATGTCGATCTCGCGTGCGCCCTCGCGGATCGCGTCGCGGATGGCGTAGCCGCCGACATCGGCGACCTGCGCGCCCTGCCGGATCAGCGCGATCTCGGCGGCGGACTTGTGCATCCTTTGGCGCATCGTCGCCGGCGCGATGTCCAGCGTCACCGAGTGCTTGAGGAAGTCTTCCAGCAGGTCGCGTTGCACCAGCGTCAGGTGATCGCCCTCGAAGCCGACGGCAGCGCCCTCGCCGGTCACCGAGCGGATCGCGCGCCAGTAGTTGTTCCGGGCCCAGTCGGTATAGGTGATGTTGTCGCCATGGCAGCGGCGCCAGGGCTGCGCGGCGTCGATGCCGGCGCTGATCGTGACGCTCTCGGTCTCGGTCACCACCAGCGCGTAGGGGCGGCCGAAGCTGCAATAGAGGAAGCCCGAGTAATAGGCGATGTTGTGCATCGAGGTGAAGACGCAGGCGGTGACACCGGCGGCCTCCATGCTGGCGCGCAGGCCCTTGAGGCGCGCGTCATATTCCTCGGGCGCGAACGGCAGGACGCGGTCGCCCTGGTGGAAACGGTAGAATTCGGGGCGGTCCATGTGAGGCCCTCCTTTGAAGTCGCGGAGGGTCGGACCCGACCCTGCCGCAGTGGCAAAGCAAGGTCCCGGCGTGCAGGACAGGTGAGTGCGGGCATGCCTCTACGGCACCGGCGACGCCATCGCCTGCCCGGGGACGAAGATGCTGCGGCGCGGCGGGTTTGGCAAGTGAAATTGCGCGACCGGGTGGCGGCGCAGGGCATGGCACGAAAAAGGGCGCCCGCAGGCGCCCTTTGGTCAGTCGCAAGCCTGCGGCCTCACTCCTGCGGGATCACCCGCAGCGACAGCTCCATGAGCTGGTCCGAGCTCGGCTCGGAGGGGGCCTGCATCATCAGGTCCTCGGCGCGCTGGTTCATCGGGAACATGATGACCTCGCGGATGTTCGAGGTGCCGGCCAGCAGCATCACGATGCGGTCGATGCCGGCGGCGCAGCCACCGTGCGGCGGGGCGCCGTACTGGAAGGCGGTGTAAAGGCCGGCGAAGCGCTTCTTGACCTCGTCCTCGCCATAGCCGGCGATCTCGAAGGCCTTCAGCATGACCTCGGGCTTGTGGTTCCGGATCGCGCCCGAAACCAGCTCGTAGCCGTTGCAGGCGAGGTCGTACTGGAAGCCCTTGACGGCCAGCGGGTCGCCCTCGAGCGCCTCGGCCCCGCCCTGCGGCATCGAGAACGGGTTGTGCTCGAAATCGATCTCGCCGGTTTCCTCGTCCTTCTCGTAGATCGGGAAGTCGACGATCCAGGCGAAGGCGAAGCGGTTCTTCTCGGTGAGGCCCAGCTCTTCGCCGATCACGTCGCGCGCCTTGCCGGCGACGCGCTGGAAGCTCGCCGCCTTGCCGCCGAGGAAGAAGGCCGCGTCGCCGACGCCGAGACCCAGCTGCTCGCGGATCGCCTCGGTGCGCTCGGGGCCGATGTTCTTGGCCAGCGGGCCGGCGGCCTCGAGGCCCTGGCCCTGGTCGCGCCAGAAGATGTAGCCCATGCCGGGCAGACCCTCTTTCTGGGCGAAGGCGTTCATCCGGTCGCAGAACTTGCGCGAGCCGCCGGTGGGGGCGGGGATGGCGCGGATCTCGGTGCCCTCCTGCTCGAGCAGCTTGGCGAAGATCGCGAAGCCGGAGCCGCGGAAATGCTCGGAGACGTCCTGCATCTCGATCGGGTTGCGCAGGTCGGGCTTGTCGGTGCCGTATTTCAGCGCCGCCTCGTTATAGGGGATCTGCGGCCAGCTGGCCGGATCGTCGACCTTGGCGCCCTCGCTGAACTCTTCGAAGACACCCGCGATCACCGGCGAGATCGTGTCGAACACGTCCTGCTGGGAGACGAAGCTCATCTCCATGTCGAGCTGGTAGAAATCGGTGGGCGAGCGGTCGGCGCGCGGGTCCTCGTCGCGGAAGCAGGGGGCGATCTGGAAATACTTGTCGAAGCCCGACACCATGATCAGCTGCTTGAACAGCTGCGGCGCCTGCGGCAGGGCGTAGAACTTGCCCGGGTGCAGACGGCTCGGCACCAGGAAATCTCGCGCGCCTTCGGGCGACGAGGCGGTGATGATCGGCGTCTGGTACTCGCGGAAGCCCTTGTCCCACATGCGGCGGCGCATCGAGGCGACGACGTCCGAGCGCAGGGTCATCGAGCGCTGCATCTCTTCGCGGCGCAGGTCGAGGTAGCGATAGCGCAGGCGGGTTTCCTCGGGGTATTCCTGCTCGCCGAAGACCATCAGCGGCAGCTCCTTCGCGGTGCCGAGCACCTCGATGTCGCGCACGAAGACCTCGATCTCGCCGGTGGGCAGCTTGGGGTTCACCAGATCGGCGTCGCGCGCCTTCACGGTGCCGTCGATGCGGATGCACCATTCGGAGCGGACCTTCTCGACCTCGGCGAAGACCGGGCTGTCGGGATCGCAG
>NZ_JBYNAH010000022.1:0-32323 GCF_059781815.1 Salipiger sp.
CGAGGGCGCCGGCAGCGCGGCTGCACAACAGTGAGTCCGCACTGCCGGGCTAACTGTAGCAGAAGTCACCACATCTAGGGGATGGCGCGGCAGTTTCTGCAGTATATCCACACATTTTTTCCTTAATGTTAAGAATACTCAGAGGGTGTGGAGCGAGATTTTGCGCTATCAGGCTCTTTTCATTCCGGAATTTATCAGGCAAACACAATGCCTTAGCATTTGGTTGATGTGCCCCTTATATAGAGTCTCGCCCCTCCGGTTCGTCTATATCTTGTCTGGCGCTTAACATTTGGTGGCTTCCCCGGTGCCGACCCCAGAAATAGTGTGGGAACAGGCAAACACACGACACGGGGGACGCGTCGAACATGCGAAGCGGAGAGGTGCTCAGTCTGATCTGGCAGGACGGCGTGACGCTTCCGATCCATGACGGCTACCGTGCCTTCGAGACCATGTTCAGCCGCATTCTCCCGGTTCGCTCGGTCTGCCTTCTTGCCGGAAAATCCTGCACCCGGCCGCTGGCCATGTCCGACGAACTCGAGCTTGCCCCGGCGCTGCCGCTGGGCGACGTGCTCGTCGAAGAGCTTCCGGTCGATCTGCCCTATGGCACGATGGTGGTGTTCCTGCCCGAACAGGAAACCGACCTGTCGATGCTGATGGGGGGCGCTGTCGGCGAGAGCCTGCAACTCATGCTCAACCTCGCCGGCGTGCCGATGGAGCGCGAAACCGATGCGCTTTACCTGACCGCTCACGCCGCGATGCGACGGGCCGCGGCGCTGCGCGCCCAGGGCACTGTGCTCGACATCGAGTCCTTCGCGCTCGGCCTTGGGCGGAGCCTCGAGCGGCACTGGGTGTCAGAGCAGGGCGGGCGTCTGCCCGATCCGACGCTGTTCTCGCGCCCCGACTTCCTCTGGCAGCCGTCGCTACAGGGCTACCTGTCGCGCCTCGATCCGGGCTTTACCGCTCCCGATCCGCGCATGGTGAACGGCGACCTGCTGCGCGTCGCCGACAAACCGCTGGTGCTGTCGGAATGGGTAAGCCGCATGGAAGCGGTGCTGCGCGCCGTGCTCGGCGCACCCGAGCGTGAGACGCCGACCCTGCAAAGCCGGCTCGCGGCCCGCTTTAACCTTCAGTAAATCATTAAGTTCTTCCGACATATTAGGAATTATGCTTACTTGTCCTTGCAGATAAGGATGACTTTGCGTTTTCTTCATGATGTCCATGTCGTATCACTCCGCGATGCGCGAACCGCTGCTCAGTTTCGAGCAGGAGCGGGCTGCGATCTGCGGCTGGCAGGATCGCGGCGACCGTGCCGCGCTCGAGGTGCTGCTGCGCTCCCATGCGCGGCAGGCCTGGTCGCACGCGGCGCGGTTCACCGACAACCCGGTGCATCTCGAGGATCTCGCATCAGAGGGGCTGATGGGCTTGTTGCGTGCCGCTGACAGTTTCGACCGGGCGCAAGATGTGCGCTTCGCGACCTATGCGGCATGGTGGGTGCGCAACGCGGTGTCGTCGGCGCTGTCGCGGATCAAGGCGGTGATCGACATTCCCGCACGCACCTATCTCGACGCGCAGATGGGCAAGCTCTCGGATGACGACGTTTTCATCACGCAGCTCGCCATGCGGGGCACGGTGGCGCTTGAAACCCATCCGGCCGATGACGGCCGCGATCTCGGGCACATCCTTGTGTCGTCCGAGCCCGATCCCGAGGAACATGCCAGCCTGTCGAGCCAGCGCCGGATGCTGATGCGCCTCATCGAGGACGCGTTGTCGCGCATGGATGACGAGGAGGTCGCGGTGATCCGCCGCCGCCGTCTGTCGCCGGAGCCCGAGCCGCTCTCGGATATCGCCGCCGATCTCGGCGTTTCACAGGACCGGCTGCGGCAGGTCGAACGGCGGGCGATGATGCGCCTGCGCCGCGTCTTGATCGACTGCGGCTTTTCGCGGAACGTGCTGTCATGATGAAACTTCTCTCGATCTTCGGCGCGCAGCCCGAGCCCGGCAAGACTGCCGCGGCCACGACGGCCGAAGGCGACGGGGCGTTTGCCTCGATCATGGCGTTCCTGCGCAGCGATGCGGGAACCGTGTCCGACGGCGAGAACTCGGATGTCGCAGAGATCCTCGCGGAGGCGGAAGAGGCGCTGGCCGACCCCGATCTCACCGATGCGGATCTCGAGGCGATCCTAGCGCCGATGCTCGAAGATCTTGCCGCGGCGGTTGCGGCGGCACCGGAGCAGATGGCGCGGCTGCGTGCGGCTCTGGGGCAGGTCGCGCTCGGGGGCTCGAGCGATGCCGCGGAGGCCACGGTCGAGGCAACTTCAAACGGCGAAGCGCCCGCCGAGCCGGCGCTGTCAGAAGACGGTCTGACAGCCAAAGCCTCGCAAGCGACGCCAGTCGCGCGGCGCGAGGCGGGGCAGGGGGCCGTCACCGAGAGTGACGCCACGGGCGTGACAGAGGCAATCCAGACCACGCGCGCACAAGCTGTCGCGACCGGGCAGGCGGTGCCGCTGGCAGGGCTGCGGGCCGATCCGGGTGCCACGGATGGCGATTGGCGCGCCCTGGCCGAGGCGCTGCCCGCCCTGCGCGCCGCGCTCGAAGGCGATGAAACGCAGCTTGCCCGTCAGGTCGCCTCGGAACCGGGCGTTCAGGCGCTCGCGGCGCGGGTGCTCGGCATGGCCGAAGAGATTGCCCAGCCGGCGCGTGGGGCGCAGCTCTCGGATCTTGTGCTGAGCAATGGCAACTCCGACGAAGCCGCAGCGCTCGACAGCGCGGCGTTCGAGAGCGCCGATACGCCGGTCACCATGACCCAGCGCGCGCTGCAGCCCCAGACGGTGCCGCTGGTGCAGGCGGCAAGCTCTGCCACCTCCGACGCGCCCCAGTCCGGTCAGCAGATCCAGGTCGCTCTGGTCGCGCCTGCCGCCGGCACCTCCGAGGCGGCGCCGCTGCTGCAGACCGAAGCGCCGCGACTGGCCCAGATGCCGGCCGCGCCGAGCTCTGAGCAAATCCTGAACCAGGTGCGCGCCAGCGTGAGCGACAGCGGCAGCATCCGCGTCGCACTGACACCCGAGGGCCTGGGCGCGCTCGAGATCGACCTTGTTCCCGATGACAGCGGCCAGCTCAAGGTGACGGTGCGCGCCGAACAGGCCTCGGTTCTGTCGGCCCTGCGCGCCGACCGCGAGGGGCTTCTGACGATGCTGCGCGACGCCGGCCATCAGGTCGACGGCAAGTCGCTGAGCTTCTCGGATCTCGGGGCGCGCGATTCCGGGCAGGGCCAGACGCAGGGGCAGGCGGGCCAGACCAAAGCGACGTTCGGCTTTGCCGGCGAGACGGCCGCCGCCGAGCCCGAGATGGAAGTGAAACAGGTCGTCCTGCCGCTGAGCGGCGGGGTCGACATCCAGGTTTGAACTCAGAGGAGAGCGCCGTGGCGATCGATCCTTTCGGCACCGGCACCGTGACCGGCGCAAGCACCACCGCTTCGACCTCGATGAGCCAACTCAGCGAGGATTACGAGAGCTTCATCACGCTTCTGACGGCGCAGATCCAGAACCAGAACCCGCTGGAGCCGATGGACAGCACCACCTTCATCTCTCAGCTCGCGCAGCTGAGCCAGTTGGAACAGTCGGTGGCGGTGAACGACAACCTCGAAGGCATCGCCACGCAGCTTGCCAGCATGTCGGCGATCACCGGGCTGAACCTGATCGGGCGCAGCGTGGTGGCGCCGACCGATCAGATCGCGCTCGATGACAGCGGCTCTGCGGTGGCGAGCTACCGGCTCGCGGCTGAGGCCACCACGGTCTCGATGTCGATCGTCTCGGCGGACGGCACGGTGCTGCGCACCTATGACGGGCTTGAAGGCAGCACCGATGCGCTGCACGACGTGACCTGGGATGGCATGGATTACGAAGGTCTGCCGCTGCCCGAAGGCACCTATTACATGGTGCTGAGCGCGTCGGATGACGAGGGCAACAGCGTCGCCGGACAGACCTACGCGGCCTCGCTGGTCAACAGCATGACCTACGAGGACGGGCTGGCGACGCTGCACATGGCGAACGGCGAGAGCACGCTCGCCGGGCTGATCGAAGAGATCCGCTAAGGCGCGACCGGCGCGCCGGGCAGCCTTAGCTGCGCGGCACGTCGGCCTTGATCAGCGACAGGAACAGAACGTCCGACACGCCCTCGCCGAAATCGGCCTTGAGGTCGGAGATCAGCGTCTGGGTCAGCTTCTCGGTATCGATGCTCGGGCCCTGCATGGCCGAGGTTCCGGCGGCCTTGTGCATCGAGGCGAGGATCACGTCGCGCAGGCGCGATGCGTTCTCGGCGACGTTGAAGACCTCGGCGGTCTGCTTGTCACGCATCGCGACACCCACTTCCGAAACCACGTAGGTCACGCTGTTGGGTCGGTAGACCGGCACGCTGACGCGGCCGAGGCGCACGACGCTGCTGTCGCCGAAGGGATCCTTGCGGATCAGACTGGCGGTCTGGTGCTCGGGGGTCGCGCCGTGGCCGGCATCGGCCTGGCTCGGGGAGTGGCCGTGGCTGCCGCCCTCTTCCTCGGGAAGATGCTCGGGCGCGCTGCTGGCCAGCTTGTCGAGAACCTTCTCGGCCTCGCTGCGGCCGGCGGTTTCCTCGCCATGCGTCGGGTCGGCATCGTGGCCGGTGCCATGCGCCGGCGCTTCATGCGCAGCGTTCTTGGTGCCGTGTTCCTTGTCGGAGGGAATGAATTGCCCACCCGCAAAACCGGCGGCCCCGCAAAGCATCGGCAGGGCCGCGAAGGCAATATAGGCTTTCTTCATAACCGAATCCCGCATGTTCCTGGTCAGGTTCGGTTATGCGGGCCAATTCGGGCGACAGTTTTATCCAAACATGGCCCAAACCGGATTTAATACGGCAAGATAATGTCCATCACGTCCTCGCCATACCCGCGAGTCTGCTGGCGGCTGATCGAGCCGCGCCCGCCGTACCCGATGCGGGCTTCGGCCATCTTGTCGTAGGGGATCGAGTTGTCGCGGTCGATGTCCTGCGGGCGGATGATGCCCGAGACGCGCAGCTCGCGCAGCTCCTCGTTGACCTTGACTTCCTGCCGGCCCAGCACCACGAGGTTGCCGTTCGGCAGGGCCTGAACCACGAGCGCCGCCATGCGCAGCGAGATCGCCTCGTTGCGGTTGATCGAGCCATCGCCCGCGGCGCCGGTGGTCGAGGTGATGTCGACGAGGTTGCCCTCGGGCAGATCCTCGGGGCCGACGCCGGGCAGGATCTTGTCGATCTGGGTGCCGTAGCCGAAGAACTTGGGGAAGGCGAGGGTGCTGCTGCCGGTCCGGTTGCGGTCGGACTCGTTGCTCAGGCTCGCCTCGTCGTCGATCTCGATGATGATCGTCAGGATGTCGCCCACCCTTGTGGCGCGCTGATCGCCGAAAAAGCCGGACGAGCCGCGCTCCCAGAGCGAGGCACCCTCGGCGCGGTAGGGCACGCGCACCGCCTCGGGGGGCGGCATCGGCACGGTGACGTTCCGTGCGGCGGCAAGTTCTTCTGGGTCGACGCCGACCGGGCTGAGCTGCGGATCGCGGTCGAAGGCGGGGGTGCCGCAGCCGACGAGAATGGTCAGGGCCGAGCCCGTGAGAAGCGCAACGCGCCGGGTTGTCATCGGATCACCTCCACGAGCCCTTCTTCGCGCGCGACGGCGGTCAGGGCGTTGTTGCTGACGAGATTGACGATGCGCACGTCCTGCCCGCGATGGGCGTCGGTCAGCGCGCGGCCCGGGGCGGTCACCACCAGCCGGCCGTCATCATAGAGAATATTCACCTTGTCGCCGCGCCCGATCACCAGCGGCTCCATCACCGACTGGCGCATCACCGGGCGGCCCTGCGCCAGCATCCGCCGCACCTGCATGCCCTCGAGCATCTCGGGATCGGTCAGGGTAAAGACACCCACGCGGGCGACCGGCAGCTCGACAACCTTGATGTCGTCGGCGGCGACGATCTCGCCGGGCATCAGCCGGCGGGTCGGCACCGGCAGGCTGAGCTTGGCCACTGCGAGCCCCTGCAGCCGGTGGGTGATGCCGTCCTCGGTCACCGCGTTGGCAAGGAAGCTGCCGGTGTCCTTGTCCATCCAGAAGGCCGAGATCAGTTCGGCCTCGTCTACCGGTCCCGCGGTGAAGCGGATGTGGATGCTGGCGTCGATGGGCAGCGTGTCGCCCCAGCTGTCGCGCACCTGTTCCTCGATCAGCACCTCGGTGGTCTCGGCCAGCGCGGGCGGGGCGGTGAGCGTCAGGGCACAGAGCAGGGCGGCGAGACGGCGGAGCATGGCGTTACTTGATCTGGTTGGCGGCGGACATCATCTCGTCGGCGGTCGAGATCGCCTTGGAGTTCATCTCGTAGGCGCGCTGCGCCTGGATCAGGTCGGTGATCTGGCGGATGATGTCGACGTTTGAGGCCTCGAGATAGCCCTGCCGCAGGATGCCGACGCCGGCATCGCCGGGCAGCGCCGGGATCGCGTCGCCCGAGGCCACGGTGGCTTCCAGCAGGTTGTTGCCCAAGGGGCGCATGCCGGCATCGTTGACAAAGGTGGTCAGGGTCAGTTGACCAACCTCGACCGGGGTCGCGTCGCCATCGACATAGGCGCTGACGATGCCGGTCTCGCTGATCTCGACTGCGGTGGTGTTGTCCGGCAGCACGATGCCGGGGTCGACCTCGAAGCCCTGATGGTTGACGATCTGGCCTTCCGCCGACAGTCGGAACGAGCCGTCGCGGGTGTAGGCCTGGCCGCCATCGGGCAGGTTGACGGTGAAGTAGCCGCGCCCGTCGATGGCAAGGTCGAGCTGGCTCTCGGTCTGGGTCAGGCCGCCCTGCGTGTTCAGGCGCAGC
Organism: Salipiger sp.; assembly: GCF_059781815.1. Taxonomy (NCBI): domain Bacteria; kingdom Pseudomonadati; phylum Pseudomonadota; class Alphaproteobacteria; order Rhodobacterales; family Roseobacteraceae; genus Salipiger; species Salipiger sp. The sequence continues at coordinate 6,858 of NZ_JBYNAH010000022.1, forward strand.
GTGCCGACCGAGCGCACGCCGAGGCCGATGTCGAGCCCGATCGGGCGGGTGGTGCCCTCCTCGGCGGTGACGGCCCCCTCGCGCGACTGGTTTTCGTAGATCAGATCGGTGAACGACGCCCGGGCGCTCTTGAAGCCGGTGGTGTTGGCGTTGGCGATGTTGTTCGAGATCACGTCAACATTGGTCTGTTGCGCCATCATGCCGGTGGCGGCGATGCCCAGTGCCTTCATCTTCCAGTCCCTCGCTTAGCTGTTCCGTCCGATGCGGGTCAGCATTTCTTTTTTCAGTTCGTCATCCGATGCGATCAGGTTCAGCGCGTGCTGATAGGCCTGCTGGATGTTGATCAACCGGGTGACCTCGGTCACCGGCTGGACGTTGCTGCTTTCGACCGCGCCCTGGATCACGCTGGTGCCGGTCTCGTCGGGGACCAGCCCCTGCGCGTCTGCGTTCGGCACGAACATGCCGCCGCCGGCGCGGGTCAGGGTCTGGCGGTCGGGCAGTTCGAAGATGCCGACCTGCCCCATCACGCCGCCCTCGGGCGAGGTGATCACGCCGTCATCCGAAATCGAGATCGAGCCGGCGAATTCCGGCGGTAGGTTCAGTGGCGCGCCGCCGAGGTCGAGGATCCGGGCGCCGCTGGCGGTGGTCACCTGGCCCTGCGCATCGAGCACGAGCTGGCCGTCGCGGCCATATGCCATGCGCCCGTCGGGCATTTCATAGGCGAACCAGCCCTGGCCGGTGAGCGCGAGATCGAGCGGGTTGCCGGTCTGCACCACCACCCCCGCCGTGTCATCGACATAAGAGCCGCGGTCGAGCACGTAGTTCGTGCCCTCGCCGGTGAGCGAGGACTCGTCCTGCTCGAGGTAGCTTTCGAACAGCACCCGCTCGGCCTTGAAGCCGCTGGAATTGGCATTGGCGATATTGTTCGCGGTCACGTCGAGCTGGCGCTCGAGCGCGGTCAGCTTGGAGAGCGCGACATAGGTCGAATTATCCATGCGCAGTGCCTGTCAATGTTTGCCCGTTCATTCTTTTCTTGCGAAGAATGCGGGCTTTGCTAGGATAACGCAAGTATTATCATGGCGAGGCGATCAAAGAAAGTGGCCTATCCTTGCGCTTTTCAAGGCCCGCATGCGGCCGTCCTTGCGCTGCTGCTCTGCGCCGGCCCGGCGCTGGCGGAGCGTGAGGCGGGTGTCGTGGCCTCCACGCTCGAGGATCGCTTCTCGCCCGCTTTGCTCAATCCGCTCGAGGTGATCGACCCGCCGCCGCTCTATCTCGAGCGGCGCGAGGCGCTGCCCTTTCTGGAAGAGCGCCGGGCGCTGATGCGCAAGCTGCGCAATGCCGGGGACGACAAGGCGGCGCAGGCCCGCGCGCTGACCGATCTGGCGGAGTTCTACTTTGCCCATGCGCTGGCGCCCGAGGGGCTGTCGGTGCTTGGTGCGGTGCAGGGGGTGGGTGTGCCGCTGGCGCATGAGCTGCGCGCCGCCGCTTTCGAGCTGGCGCTTGGTCTGATCGACCTGCGCGACCGCCCGCTGACCGACCGCGCCCGCGCGCTGCTCGATGCCGGGCATGGCGATTGGCCCGACCAGCCGCTGTTCCTCGCCCTGTCGCATATCCGCGAAGAGCGCTGCGCCGAGGCGGGCGCTGTCCTTGACGAGGCCGTCACGCGGCTGGCGCGGTTTTCGAAGCCGGTGCAGGAGCGGGTGCTGCCGGGGCTGCTTGAATGCGCCATCGAGACCCGCCAATGGCGGCTGGCCCGCGATCTCGCCGCCGCCTTCGATGCCTATCCCGAGCTCAAGGGCGGTGCGGCCTATCACTTCCTGCTCGGGCGGGTGGCCGAGGCTGGGGATGCCCCTCTGGCGGCGTTCGACAGCTACGTGCAGGCTCAGGGCGGCGACGACCTCTGGGCGCACCGGGCGCGCACGGCGCTGGTCGATCTCGGGCTCAAGCACGATGCGCTGGAGCTGGACGAGGCGGTGGCGCTGCTGTCACAAGAGGCCGAGATGTGGCGCGGCGGAGAAGACGGCGCGCAGACCCTGCGGGACCTCGCCTCGCTGCAGCTCATTGCCGACGATCCCGCGAGCGCGATCGAAACCTATGGCCGGATCATCGTGCGGCACCCGGAAAGCCCCGAGGCGATGGAGGCCAAGCAGAAGGCGCGGGCACTGATCGACGAGCTCTACCGCAAGGGCGCCGCGCGCGAGATCTCGCTTGGCCGCTTCATGGCGAGCCACGAGCGCATCGCGCCGTTCTTCCGCTTCAACGCGAGTTTTGCCGAGGCGTCGGAACGGCTGGCCGACACCTTCCTGAAGGCCGGGGCGACGACCATCGCTGCGCGCGAATACGCCACGATCCATGACTACCTCACGGCGGGGCAGGATCTCGGGATCACCGAGGCGGTGGCGGAGCAGCTCGACCGGCTGAAGGTGAAGGAGGCCGAGGCGCTGGCGGCGGGCGGCCAGTGGGAGACGCTGGGCGCGCTGCTGTCGCAGTCGATGGAGTTGAGCGATCCCGCGCTGCGGCGGCGGCATGAGATGATCTCGGCGCGCTATCTCGAAGAGACCGGGCGGGCCAGCGAATTGCTGGGCGAGGCCACCGAGGAAGCGCCCGAGCAGGTGCTGCGCCTGCGCGCGCAGGCGCGGTTCGACGAGGGCGACTGGCCCGGCGCGGTTGCGGCCTACGGCCTTTTGCACGACCGGCTGGGCGACGCGATGCCGCTGCCGGACAGCATCCGCTACCTTCTCTCGGCGCATCGTAGCGGCGATATGGCGCTGACCGCCGAGATCGCCCGTGCCTTTCCGGCCCTGACCGAACTGCCGGCATGGGACGATATCGCCCGCAGCCTGACCCAGGCCGCACCCGAGCTTCTGCCCCTGCGCGAGGAGACCGCCCGCGCAAGGATCGAGAGTGCCGAGGACATGCTCGAAACCTTGCCGGGAGCCGAACAACTCAACTAGTGCGCGTTGTGAGATCAAATTTTGGCAAGATTCGCGTGAAAATTGCCAAGTAAACAGATCTTTAAACATGGTGTAACCGAGATCTGGTATTTGGTTGGGGAACGGTGGTGGTACCACCGACACAAAAAAGGCGAGGCGGACATGAGCATTTCCAACGCGATGGCATCCGGAGTCAGCGGCCTGATGGCGAACTCCGACGCGGTTGAGAGAATTTCCTACAACATCGCGAACGCGGACACTGTCGGCTACCGGCGCAGCTTTTCGCAGATGGTGACGTCGGGCTCCAGCTCGGCCTCCGGCGCGTTCGCCACCGGCGTGGCGACCACGGTCACGCATTCCAACACCGCCGAGGGCAGCTTCACCAGCACGTCGGTCGACTCGAACCTGACGATCACCGGCAACGGCTTCTTCGTGGTGAACTCGAACATCGACGCCTCCTACACCTCGGGCAACATGTTCACCCGCGTCGGCAGCTTCGAGCCCGATGAGAACGGCAACCTCGTGAATGCCGCCGGTCTCTATCTGATGGGGTATTCTTACGGTGAAGACGGCACGCTCGGCCCGGTCGACCGCGCCAGCTTCAGCGATCTCGAGCCGGTGAACATCGCGAGCGAGACCCTCAGCGGCACCGCCACCACCGATGTGTCGATCTCGGGCAACCTGCCGTCGCAGGAGACCGGGCTCGAAACCCCGGGCGAGGCCTTCGTGACCTCGGCGGAATACTACAACTCGCTGGGCGAGGCCGAGCGCCTGACCCTCTCCTTCCAGCCGACCGTCAACGATGACGAGTGGGTGGTGACGATCTCGGACGACAACACCGAATACGGCACCGTCACCATGACCTTCAACGACAGCGGCGAGAATGTCGGCTCGCCGGCGGCTTACGGCGATGTCACCGTCAGCGCCGCGGCGCCCGCAGGGTTCGCCTTCGACGTGGCGACCGGCGAGATGACCATCACCATCGACAACGCGACCGAGCCGCAGGTCATCACCATGTCGCTGGGCACCCCCGACAGCTTCGACGGGCTGACCCAGTTCTCGGGCGACTACACCCCGATGACCGTCGAGCCCAACGGCAGCGAGAGCGGCACGCTCACCCGGGTCGAGTTCGACGAGTTCGGCGATGTCTGGGGCGTGTTCGACAACGGCACCCGCAAGGCGCTCTACTCGATCCCGCTGGCGACCTTCGCCAACCCGAACGGGCTCGAGACCAGCAACAACTCGACCTTCCACATGTCGAACACCTCCGGCAGCTATTATCTCGGCGGCGCCGGCACCGGCGAAACCGGCACGCTGACCTCGGGCGGGGTGGAGTCGGCCAATGTCGACATCGCCGAAGAGCTCACCAGCCTGATCCAGCGCCAGCGCGCCTATTCCTCGAACGCCAAGATCATCACCACGGCGGACGAGATGCTGAACGAGACCGTGAACCTCAAGCGCTGATCGGCACGGTTGCCGGATAGGAATACGCCATGAGCCTGATCTCCGCCCTCAACGCGGCGCGCAGCGGGATGAGCACCAGCTCCCGCTGGGCGGAAACCGTGACGACGAATATCGCCAACGCCAACAACGCGAGCTACGCCCGGCGCGAGACCCAGATCACCACCGACGGGCAGGGCGCGGCGCAGGTGAGCGAGATCACCCGCGCCGTCGACAGCGCGCTCGACGCGATGTACCGCAGCGAGGTGGGCCGCACCTCGAAGCAGGACGCGATCGCGGCGGGCCTCGAGAGCTATACGACGTTGCTCGGCGACACCGAAAGCACCGATACGGTGCTGACCCGGCTCACCGATTTCCAGAGCTCGCTCGGCCTTCTGGCGGTTTCGCCCGCCGACACGGCGCTGCAACGCGCCACCATAGGCGACGCGCAGGAACTGGCGCAGGCGCTGAACCGGGCGGGGGGCAATCTCACCGCCGCGATGGACAGTGCCGAAGAGGCGATCGCGTCGGACGTGGCGGCGGTGAACACCTCGCTTTCGAAGATCGCGGAGCTGAGCGAGCGTCTGGTCAGCCAGGATCAGTCTCCCGACGCGCAGCTCGCGTTGCAGGACGAGCTTGGTGCCGAGCTCGACGCGCTTTCGGAATATATCGACTTCACCACGCGGACCGACAGCCGGGGCCGGATCGAGATCTTTACCGGCGGCGGCACCGCACTGGTCACCGGCGGCGAAGCCGAGACGCTGAGCTTTGATGCCGATACCGGCATCCTGACCGCCGGCGACGTCGAGATCACGCCGGGCGAGACCGGCAAGCGCGGCATTTCCGAAGGCTCGCTCTCGGGGCAGATCGAGCTGTTCAACACCGTGCTGCCCGAGATGCAGGCCCAGCTCGACGAGGTCGCGCGGGCGCTGATCGACGGCATGGTCGAGGCTGATGCCAGCCTCGCAGCCGGCGAGGCAGGTCTCTTCACCGACAACGGTGCGGCGCTGACCGATCCCTTCGAGCCGGGGCTGGCCAGCCGGATTTCCGTCAATGACGCGGTCGTGCCCGAGAATGGCGGGGCGCTCTGGCGCATTCGGGACGGTCTTGGCGCCGAAGAGGCGGGGGCCGCCGGGGACAACACCCAGGTCACGGACTTCATCGACGTGCTCGACAGCGCGATGACGTTCGACGAGAGCCTGGGCCTGGGCGACAACATGACGCTGTCGAGCTATATCTCGACACTGATTTCGAGCCAGAACACCACCCGCGCCAGTGCCGAGACCTCGGCAGAGAGCCTTGCCGCCGGCGCCATCGCGGTGCAGAGTTCGCGGCTCTCCTTCATGGGCGTCAATGTCGATGACGAGCTGCAGCAGCTCACCGCCATCCAGCAATCCTACAACGCCAATGCGCAGACCCTGTCGGTCGTCTCCGAGATGCTCGACACCCTGCTCAGCGCGATCTGACCCCGGAGCCCCCGATGATCGGTTTCACCCGCGGACCCTCGACGCTCTACAGCAACCTGCTGCGGCGCAACGCCAATGCCGAGATGCAGACCCAGCTTGCCAAGGCCGAGCAGGAGCTGGCCAGCGGCGTCAAGAGCGACATCTACAAATCCCTCGGGCCGAGCGCGTCGGAGGCCCTGAACCTGAACGCCTCGCTCGAGCGCGACGAGGCGCAGATCGCCGCCAACAAGTTGCTTGGCGGGCGCATCGACACCATGAGCAGCGCGCTCGGGTCGATGGGTGAAGCCATTCAGAAGACGCTGGAAGTCGCGGTCGCAAATGCCGGTTCGAACGGCGGCACCGCCGACGGCATCCAGACCGAGGCCAAGGCCTCGCTCGCGTCGCTGCTGTCGCTGGTCAACGTGAACTACGGCGGGATTCCGCTGTTTGCCGGCCCCAGCGACGGCACCACTGCGGTTCAGGATTACGACAGCGCCCGCGCCGATACCGGGCTCACCCCCGAAGAGGTGATCGAGGGCATCCTGGCCGGCGGGCTCGAGACCGAGGCCGACGCCGAGGCGCGCCTTGCAGAGCTTGACGCGATCTTCGACAACACCGCCGCCGATCCGGAGCAGACCTACGATGCGCTGTTCTTCACCGGCGCCACCGGGGCGGATCCGATGTCGGTCGGCATCGGCGACGGCATCACCGTGACCTACGGCGTGCAGGCCAATGACGAGGCGTTCCGGCAGGTGTTCCAGGGGCTTGTGATGCTGGCCTCGACCGATGTTTCCGCGATCGACGACCCCGACGCCTATGCGACCTGGATCTCGGCCGCCACCGACCGGCTCAGCACTGGCCTTGCGGGTCTGCTCGACAGTCAGATCCAGCTCGACACCGCTTCGGCGCGGATCGACGAGGCCAATACCCGGATGGAAGACCGCGCCAGCCTCTACAAGAGCAGGGTCGCGGAAATGGTGGAAATCGACAGCTACGAGGCGGCGACCAACATCACCGCGCTCGAGACCCAGCTTCAGGCGAGCTATGCCGCCACCGCCAAGCTGTCACAGCTGAGCTTTCTGGACTTCATGAGCTGATCCGGAGGCGGCTGCGATCCGCAGCCGCGCCGGCCGCGTTTCCGCAAGCTCGGCCGCGTTTTCCGGGGCGAGCTTGTAACCGCGTCCGCGAATGGTGCGGATATGCGGATCGCCCGAGGGCGACATCTCTTCGATCTTCTTGCGGATCCGGCAGATATAGACGTCGATCACCTTGTCGAAGGGCTGGTCCTGCGCCATGCCGTAGACCGCGTCGTAGATCACCGATTTCGACACCACACGCGGCGCAGCCAGCGCGATCTGCTGGAAGATCGCCAGCTCGCGCTGAGACAGCTTCATCGGCTGCCCCGCCACGTCCGGATCGCGGCCATCGAAATAGGCAGTGATGTCGCCGATGCGCAGGCTGCCGGCGGCGTGGCCGTGGAACCTGCGGGTGATGGCGTTGACCCGGCTGCGCAGCTCGAGCCCGGTCACCGGCCCGACGATATCGTCATCGGCGCCCGCGTCGAGCGCGCTCATCGCGGCCTCGGGATTGCGCGCCATGCGCAGTACGAGGATCGGATTGCGGCAGCCCGAGCGGCGCAGGCGCGAGATGTGCTCCACCAGCCGCGGATGCTCGGCCAGCAGCACCGGCCGGTCGGCGTAACCGTCGCTTCCAAGAAGGTCGAGCTCCCGGTCGAACAGGTCGTCATTGACGGCGACCGGTTCCCACTCGGCTTCGTCCAGCCTCGAAAGAAGGCCTTTAAAAGCGTTGGATCGCGGCTCGTAAAGATAGATATGCACCACGCACTCCCGATGGGCCTTCGGATCTTGTTATCCATGGGCGGATGCAATGATCATGCTTTGTTAAAGCCCTGCGGTCAAGCATAAGACAAGGATAGTATCGCTATCCATGATTTAATCATTGATGGTGCCCCCTTTTCCATGTTTAATCTTGAAGCAACGGAAACCCATCCACCCGGAAGCCCATGCGCATTGCTGCCTGCCTCGGCGCCCTGATCGGCGCGCTCTGCCTTGCCCTCCCGGCCCTGGCCGATGTCCGGATCAAGGACATCGCCACCTTCGAGGGCGTGCGGGAAAACCAGCTTGTGGGGTATGGTCTCGTGGTTGGCCTGAACGGCACCGGCGACAGCCTGCGCAACTCGCCCTTCACCGAGAAGAGTATCGAGGCGATGCTCGAGCGGCTCGGGGTCGGCAACCTGTCCGACGACAATATCAAGACCACCAACACCGCGGCGGTGATGGTCACCGCCATGCTGCCGCCCTTCGCGCGGCTCGGCTCGACCATCGATGTGGTGGTGTCGTCGCTGGGCGACGCGAGCTCGCTGCGCGGCGGCACGCTAATCGTCACGCCGCTGACTGGCGCCGATGGCGAGGTCTATGCGGTGGCGCAGGGGCCGATCGCCACGGCCGGCTTCTCGGCCACCGGTGTGGCGGCGTCGATCACCGAAGGCGTGCCGACGGTGGCGCGGATCGAGAACGGGGCGACCGTCGAAAACGAGGTCGACTTCCAGCTATCCTCGCTGAATTCTGTGCGCATCACCCTGCGAAACCCCGATTTCACCACGGCAGTGCGGATGTCGGACGCGATCAACGACCGGCTGGGCGGCAACTCGGCCCGGGTGCTGGACTCCGGCACCGTCGAACTGGCGATCCACGGGGCCGGAAAGGGCGACGTGCCGGGGGTGCTCTCGGAAGTCGAGAATTTGCGGCTCGAGCCCGACAGCGTGGCCAAGGTCGTGGTCGACGCCAAGACCGGCACCATCGTGATCGGCGCAAATGTGCGGATCGACCGGGTTGCGGTCAGCCAGGGCGGGCTCACGGTGATGGTGCGCGAGGATCCGCTGGTGAGCCAGCCGAACCCGATCACCATCGGCGGCACCACCGTCGTGGTGCCGCGAACCACGGTGGGCGTCGAGGAGCAGGAGGCCCATTTCACCATTCTCGAAGGCGCCGACGTGAGCCTGCAGCGGTTGGTCGATGCGCTCAACGCCATCGGGCTGAGCGCCACGCAGACGATCTCGATCCTGCAGGCGATCAAGGCCGCCGGTGCGCTGCACGCCGATCTCGAAATCATCTGAGGAGCCCCGCAATGGACGTGAGCACCAACATGGCCGCGCTTCAGGTCACCGGCGCACAGGTGGCGGAGCCCGGCGCCGCCGCGCCGGATGCACCGCGCAGCGCGGTGAAGGAATTCGAGGCGATGTTCCTCACCCAGATGGTCGACGAGATGCTCAAGCAGGTTGAGATCGGCGATTTCGGCGGCGGACAGGCGGAAGAAACCTGGCGCTTCTTCCTGGCCGAAGCCTTCAGCCGCGAGATCGTCGAGCAGGGCGGGGCGGGGCTGTCCGCCAGCCTCGAGCGCGCGCTTTCGGCCTATACCCAGACCCGCGAGATGGAGTGACTGCAATGACCGAGATGACCCACGCCCGTGCCGCGCAGCTCATCGACCGGCTCGCCCGGTTGCTGCGCGACGAGATCGCCGCCATCGGTCAGGGCCAGCTGGCCCGCGTCGAAGAGCTGTATCCGCGCAAAGCCGAGCTTCTTGGCGAAATTGAGACAGCATTTGGATCGGGCGAAAAATATTTCGAAGGCGATGACGCGCAGAGCCAGAAACTGCGTCGCAAGCTCGACGATCTGCGCGATCTTATCCACACCGATCTGGCGCTTCTGAAGCGAATGACCGAAGCAACAGGGGCTGTTGCGCGGGAAATCGAAAGAATCCGGGATCGTCAAAGCCTTCGCGGCCTTTATGATCGTGATGGGTCACCGAAAGAAGGACCTGTGACTCCCTCGCAACGGTTCGACAAGTCGATCTGAATCGACAGAAACAAAAATTTTCACTGTTTCGATTTCGCGTGTTACGCCTGCTGTACGGCAGGACCGTTTTCGTCAGAAAGACGAACAACAACGATAGAAATCGGAGCAGAACTACATGTCTTCCATCAATACCAATGCAAGCGCGATGAACGCGCTGTCGACTCTGCGTCAGATCAACTCGGATCTGGAGAACACGCAGAGCCGCATCTCCACCGGTCTCAAGGTTGAGTCCGGCAAGGACAACGCATCCTACTTCCAGATCTCGACCACGATGAACTCGGAAAAGGGGATGTATAACGGCATCAACGAGAGCATGACGCTGGCCAAGAGCTCGATCTCGACCGCGCGTCTCGGTGCCGAAACCCTCGTGGACCTGACCCAGCAGTTCGTCGACCGCCTGGCATTCGCCCAGGAAGACGGTGTCGATCAGGCCGCTGTCGGTAAGGAACTTCAGGCGCTCGTCGAGCAGATGAAGACCACGATCGACCAGTCCTCGTTCAACGGCGAGAACCTGATCAGCACCGCCGGTCTGACCGCGCTTGGTGGCACCACCAAGACCGTCACCACCGGCATCAGCCGTTCGGGCGGCGCGCTGACCACCACCAGCCAGGACTTCACCATGGTCGACCTGGAAGCCAGCGTCGGTGACCCGACCGCCGGTACCGCAGGTTCGGACGCATCGCTGTCGGACATCGCGGCCTCGGTCGCAGGCGAAACCTACGCCGCCGACCTGCAGACCTCGCTGATCGCGGCCGACGCGTTCCTGACCGCCATCACCGAGCAGGCAACCAGCCTCGGCGTTGCGGAAAAGGCCATCGAGACCCAGCAGACCTTCCTCGGCGAACTGACCGACCGCATCGAGACCGGCGTGTCCTCGATGGTCGACGCCGACATGGAAGAAGAAGCAGCCCGTCTGCAGGCCCTTCAGGTGCAGCAGCAGCTGGCAACCCAGTCGCTGTCGATCGCCAACTCGGCGCCGCAGAACATTCTGTCGCTGTTCCAGTAATCCCTCGGCCGGTCTTCGGACCGCTGACGGCATGACAATCGGGGGGCGCCTCGGGGCGCCCCCCCACCGCCGGAGCACCGGACGAACCGGGCCTGGCTCACGGAACACCCCGCACTCAGCCGGGGGAGCAAAGGCAGTAATGGAATGAGCATCTCGGCATACAGACGGACGATCCGCGAAAGCTCCTCGCCCAAGCAGATCGAAGCGCGGGTCTTTGCCCGCATCACCGGCAGCATGGACCAGCATCGCGCCGCGTGGCTTTCCGCGCGCGACAAGTTTGCGCGCACCGCAGTGCTGTCGCACGGGCTGCGCGAGGCGGTGGCCCAGAACCGCGAGCTGTGGCAGCGCCTGCGCAGCGACCTTGCGGATGACAGCAACGCGCTTCCGCCGGCCCTGCGCGCCAACCTGATCTCGATTTCGCTCTGGGTCGACCGGGCCTGCGAAGAGGTGATCGGCGGTGGCGACGGTCTTCCGGCCCTGATCGACGTCAACCAGAACATTCTCGGCGGCCTCACCGGCACCCGCCCGACCCCGGCAGCAGTGGATCAACATGGCGCTCAATCTCACGCTCAAGCCCTTTGAACGGATCGTCGTCAACGGCTGCATGATGCGCAATGGTGGCCGCAAGGCGACGATCACCGTCGAAACGCGCGCCGACATCATTCGCGAAACCGACCTGCTGAAACCGGATGCGGCTTCGACGCCCGTCCGGATCGTCTATTTTCTGATCCAGAACGCGCTCATCATGCCCGAACGCCGAGATGCGCTCGCCACCGAGGTGCAGAAGCGGCTGGCCGAGCTCGCCACCGTGTTCGGCAGCGAACTGCGCCGGCACGTCTTCGAGGCCGCCAACAATGTCAGCCGCGGAGAGTACTTCACCGCGCTGCGCGATCTGCGCCCGCTGATGAAGCGCGAGGACGAGGTGCTCGGCCCGCCGATGGCGAAGGTGGAGGAACACGCATGATCTCTGTTTCGGGGATGTCCACCATCCTGGCGCTGCAGATCGTCAACGCCACGGAAGACAAGGATCAGGAGCTGATCCGCAACGCCCCCGAGCATTCCCGCGAGATCGACTACTTCCTCGAGAATATCGGCGACGTCGAAACCGTCGACCAGCTGATGGACGACTACCGGCTCTACAGCTTCGTCATGAAAGCCTACGATCTCGAGGACCAGATCTTCGGCAAGGCGATGATGGAGAAGATCCTCAAGAGCAATATCGAGGAAGACGACGCGCTGGTGAACAAGCTCACCGACTCGCGCTTCAAGGATTTCTACAACGCCATGGGCTTCGGCGACGATGGCGAGAGCAACCTGAACACCATCGACAGCACCTGGCAGACCGACATGGTCAACAAGTATGTCGACACCCAGTACGTCAACGGCAAGGCCGAGGAAAACGAGGCGCTCGGCACGGTTCTGGAATTCCGTCGCAAGGCATCGAGCATCGAGAGCGCCTACGACATCCTCAAGGACGAGGACCTGGCCGAGTTCTTCCGCACCGCCTTTGGCCTGCCGGAAGAGTTGGCTGCGATCGACATCGATCGTCAGGCCGCGGTCATCAACGAGAAGATCGATCTCGAGACCCTGAGCGATTCCGAGGTGGTCGAAAAGCTGGTGCGGAAATACGTGGCGATCACCGAAGCCAATTCCGACACCGCGACCGAGAACAACGCCGCGGTCACGCTGCTGAGCGGCGCGCTCAGCGCCTCGTCGGGCAGCTATGTCCCGGTGACCATCGACATCGAGGCCATCCAGGGCTTCAGCGGCTACAAGCTGCGCTGAAGCCCGGCGCGTCCGTCAGCCTCAGAACACATCCTCGTCATCCTCGCCGAAGGGTAGGCGCACCTGATCGTCGTCGGCGAGCTGACGGGCATAGTCGAGCATCAACGCCTGCGCCGCGTTCACGTCGCGGCGGCGCACCGCGCCCATGGTTTCCATCTCTTCGGTCAGCATGTCGCGCGAGCGCGCGGGCAGGGCGTTGAGGAAGGCGTCGCGGGCAATGTCGGTCGCGCCACGCAGGGCCGTGGGCAGAGTGTTGCCCGGCACGCCGCGCATGATCTTGGCGAGGTCCATCGCCTCCATCTTGGCCAGATCCTCGAAGGTGAACATCTTGGCGCGGATGGCGTTGAACGTGTCGGGGATCTTCTCCTCGAGCTCGGGCGCCATGTTGTCGAAGGCGTTTCGGTCGAGCTTGTTGAACAGGTCGGCCATGCGCTGGTGCTGCTCGGCGGTGGTCGGCTGGGCGCCGGCGTTCATGATGTCGGCCTGCAGGGATTCCTCGATCTGCTGCATCATGTGATGCGGCACCGCCTCCATGCGGATCATCCGCTCGACCACGTTGTGCATCTTCTCCGGCCCGAGGATCGGCAGCACCTTGGCGGCGACGTCGGTGTTCACGTTGGACAGGATCGCCGCGATGGTCTGCTCGTGCTCGCCCTTGAGGTAGTTGGCAATGACGTTTTCCGACAGCGTGTTGAACCGCGCCCAGAGATCGCGCTCCTTCAGCGGGCCGCGGATGTCCTTGAGGATGCCATCGACCTTTTCGCCGGGCATCAGCGAGCGCAGCAGGTTCTCGGCTGCCGCGAAAGAGCCCACGACGCCGCCGCCATTGGTGATGTCCTGCACGAAATCGGTGAGCACCTGCTCGACGGTCTCGGACGAGATCGAACCCAGGCCCGACATCGCCCGGGTCATCTGCTGGATCTCGTCGTCGTCGAGTTGCTGCAGCAGCGCCGAGCCGCGCTTTTCGCCCAGCGACAGGAACAGCACCGCCGCCTTCTGCGGCCCGGTGAGCTTCTTCGGGCGCCGCGCCGGTTTTGCCGAGCCCGAGGTTGTCGTGCGCTTGATGTCAGCAACGGCCATAGCCTGCACCCTTCCTTACGCTACCCGCCGGCGAGCGGGAGATAGCTTTCCATGAGAGACCCGGCCAGCATGTACCAGCCGTCGATGAGGACGAAAAAGATCACCTTGAACGGCAGCGAGATCAGCACCGGCGGCAGCATCATCATGCCCGCGCTCATTAGCACCGAGGCCACGATCAGATCGATGACCAGAAACGGCAGATAGATCAGAAAGCCGATCGAAAAGGCGCGCCGCAGCTCCGAGATCATGAAGGCCGGCACCAACTCGCGCCAGCCGACCTCCTCGGCGCTCTGCGGTGCAGGCGCGCTCTCCTCGGGGGGCACCGTGCCCTCGCTGCGCGCCGCGATGTCGCGGAACAGCGCCAGATCCTTGTCGCGCGTGTTGGCGAACATGAACAGCTTGAACGGCTCGCCGATCCGCATCAGCGCCTGTTCCTCGGTGATGGCGTTGGTCATCAGCGGCTGCACGCCGCCCTCCCAGGCATCCTCGAAGACCGGCTGCATGACGAAGAAGGTCATGAACAGCGCCATCGAGGTCAGCACCATGTTGGGGGGCGACTGGTTCAGGCCGAGCGCCGAGCGCAGCATCGAGAACACGATGACGAAGCGGGTGAAGCTGGTCATGATGACCAAAAGCCCCGGCGCCAGCGACAGCACCGTCATCGCCGCGATGAGCTGGATGATGCGGCCCGAGAGCGTGGCGCGCTCGTCCGAGCCCGCCGGCGCCGAGCTCAGCGCATCTCCGATGGCGCCCAGGAGATCCGAGCCCGCCGATTGCGCCTGTACCTGCGAGGCGGCCAGCCCGCACAGCCCAGCTGCCAGCAGGCAGAGAAGGACTGTTCTGGAGAGGCCGCCGCACCGGATCATTTCTCGGACACGTAATCCTTGACGATCTCGATCAGCGAGACGCCAAGCCGGTCATCCTCGAGCTTCACCAGATCGCCCCGCGCCACGAGCCGGTCGTTGATCACCACCTCGACCGGCTGGCCGATGCTCTTGTCGAGCTCGATGATCGAGCCGCGGCTGAGCTTGAGAAGCTGCGCGATGGGCATCCGGGTCTGGCCCAGAACGATCTGCACGTTCAGCCCCACATTCAGCATCGCGTCGATGGTGTTGGCGCCGCCCTTGCTGGCTTCCTGCGCCGCCGCTTCTTCGGCCACGGCCTTCACCACGGTGTCCTGTACGTCGTCTCCGAGCTCTTCGCTCATGTCCTGCTCTCCTGCCTGTCCTGCCCGAGGCTTTGCTCGATCTCTTCCCGCGTCTTGCCCAGAGAGGACAGGATGCGGGTGCAGATTTCCTTGAAGCTGTACGCCATCACGCCGTGATCCCACTCGGCGCGCACATCGCCGGGCCCGAGATCCGGGTCGGCCTTGATATCGATGCGCCCGCCTAGCCCGGCGAGCCGTGCCGCGTGCTGCACTTCGGCGCCCGAGGACTCGACCGCGTCGGGGGCGAACCAGATCCGCAGCACCGCCGAGCCGAGTGCCATGCGGACAGCGCCCTTCGCCTCGCGCTCTGCCTGTCCCTTGGCGAGGCTGGCCGAGACGTCGGGGGCAAGCTGCTCGAACACCTCGAGCACGAAGCTCACCATCTGGGCCTCGAGCGTGGCGTGATGCCGGTCGGCATCGTCGATGAGCGCGCGCAGGGCGGGGGCCACCGCCTCGAGCGCCGAAAGTTGGCGCTGGCTGGCCGAGGCCTGCGTCGCCTGCAGTGTCTCGGTCTGGCCCTGCGCGATGCCGGCCTCGAAGCCTTCGCGCCGAGCGTTGGCAACGGCCTCTTCGAACTGGGCGCGGGTGAAGACGGCGCCGATCACCGGCTCTTCGCCGCGGCGGGCGGCATCGAATTCGGCGTCGAAATTGCGGTCGAAGACAAAGCTCATGCGTTCGGTCCTTCAGCCAGCCACGAGCGGACCACGGTGATGGCGCCCTCGGGCTCGCGTTCGATCAGCTCGCTCACGGTGTTGATCAGGCCGCGCGGCACGCCGCCCTGAACCGCGGCGAGCTCGACCATCTCGTCGGCGCCGGGCGGCAGCGGATCGAGCACCGTCCCGGTCTGGTAGACCGGTTGCTCGCTACTGGTCTGCTCGGCGGCGGCCGATGCGGCGGTGCCGGAGGTGGTTGCGGGCAGGTTTCCGGTGGGCGCGAGGCTCGGCAGCTCCGCGCCGCTGCCATCGGCCAGGGCCGGCTGATCGAACACGCGGTTCAGCGCCGGGCGCACGCCGAGGGCGAGCACCGCCGCCACCAGCGCTAGCGCGAACACGCCGCGCAGGATGGTGCCGGTGTTCTCGGTCAGGGTCTGGGCAAAGCTGCGCGACACCGGCTCGCCGACATCCATCGAGTAGTCCATGAAGCGCAGGCTCACCACCTCGACGCTGTCGCCGCGCGCCTCGTCGAAGCCGATGGCGCTCTGGACCAGCGCCTCGAGACGCTGCAGCTCTTCCTGGCTGCGCTCCTCATATTCGACCGCGCCGCCATCCTCGACGTTGTAGATGCCGTTGACCAGCACCGCGACCGACACCTTCTCGATGTCGCCGGGCTCGCGCACTGTCTCCGAGGAGGTGCCGCCGATCTCGTAGTTGACGATCTCATTGGTGCTGTTGGCGGTGTTGCGGTTGCTGCCCGGCACGTCCGCCGCCAGCGCCGCCGGGATGTCATCGGCAACGCCGACCTCGCCCCGCGCCGCGGACTGGTCCTCGCGGGTTTCCTCGCGCGTCTCGGTCGAGCGCACGACGCGCTGTTCGGGATCGTAGGTCTGCTCGCGCACCACCTGCCTCTCGGTGGTCAGGTCGACGCTGACCTGCACCCGGGCGTTGCCGGCGCCGACGCGGGCGCTCAGGATCTGGGCGATGCGCTGGCCGAGCCGGTCCTCGATCTGGGCGCGGGCGGATTGCAGCGAGGCCTCGCTGCCGGCTTCGCCGTCTTCCGCGAGGATGGTTTCCCCGGTGGCGGAGAGCACCGTCACCTGCGCCGGTGCCAGGTCCGGCACGGCGGAGGCGACGAGAGAGCGGATGGCGCGGGCCTGACGCATGCCGATCTGGCGCGAGCCGCGCACGATGACCGAGGCAGAGGGGCGCGGACGTTCGCGGGAGAACGGCTCACGCTCTGGCAGGACGAGGTGGACGCGGGCGGCCTCGACTCCGTCGATGGTCTGGATCGAGCGGGCGAGTTCGCCCTCCATCGCCCGCGCGCGGTTCACCCGCTGCATGAAGGTGTTCATGCCGAGCCCGCTGGCCTCGTCGAAGATTTCCCAGCCCGGAGTGCCGTCGTTCGGCAGGCCGGCCCCGGCAAGCAGCATCCGGGCGCGGGCCATGTCCTCGCCTGGCACGCTGACCGCGGTGCCCGCCATGTCGGTACGCGAACGAATTCCCGCCTGCTCCAGCGATTCGACCATGCGCCCTGCCTCGGCCGGCGAGAGGTCTCGGTAGAGAGAAACGTAATCCGGTGTGGTCACCGCCGAAAGCCCGAAGAACATGGCGAAAACCATGGCCAGCCCGGCGCCACCGAGGACCGTCAGACGCTTCCATCCAAGCGATTTCAGATTGTCTAGAATGCCCTGCACGCGAAGTTCTGCCTATTCCCCTGTCACGCCCAAGGAGAACCATAATTATTCTTGATCGGCAAGAACTAGCTCACCTTTTATACTTGCTTTAAACCGCCTTTCTGCGCATGGTGGTGCAAGATTAGAACAACTTCGAAGATCAGGGGCGATGGCCGAAACAAGCGGGACATCCCAGGACGCTGAGACGCCGAAAAAGAAGAAGCTGCTGCGCATCGTGGCGCTGCTTTTGCTGTGCGTGGTTGCGCTCGCAGGCGGACTCGTGGCTGCCATCGGGCCGCAGGGGGCGATGCAGCTTGTCGGTCTGGCGGGGGCTCCCGAGGACGAGGCGGCCGCCTCGGACGAGGGCCACGGCGAAGATCATGCTGCGGCGGACGGCCATGGTGCCGCGCCCGCGACCCCGGCGGGTCTTCCGGGCGACCACATCACCGTGACGCCGTTCCAGGAGATCATCGTCAACATCACCGCGACCACCGCCACCGGGCGGCAGACCACGCGCTTCCTCAAGCTCAACCTCGCGCTGGCCTATGACAACCGCATCGCCGGGGCCGAGAACATCGAGACCCGCAAGCTCTTCCTGCGCGACAGCTTTCAGGAATATCTGCGGCAGCTCAACGAGAACGACCTGCAGGGCTCGATCGGGCTGGTGCGGCTCAAGTCCGAGCTGCTGCGCCGCGCCCGCGCCATCTCGGACAGCGATGCGCCGCAGGAATTCCTAATCGCGGACCTGATCGTACAATGAGCATGCAACGCGCCCTCACCCCCGATACCCGCGCCGTCGAGGAGCTGATCGTCGAGCGCGCCAAGCTGTCCTATGCCCGGCTGCCGATGCTCGAGGTGGTGTTCGACCGCTTCTCGCTGTCGCTGGCGCAGACGCTCAAGAGCTATCTCGGCGCCATGGCCGAGGTCACCCTGAGCGAGATCGATTATCTGAGCTGTCAGGACGCGCTCAAGGATCAGCCGGATCCGTCGCTGATCGCCGTCACCACCGCCGAGGCATGGAACGGCACCATCGCCGCGATCATGCGCCCCGAATTGCTGTTCGGAATCATCGAGATCACCTTCGGTGGCCGGACCGTGCCCGGCAGCCCGCGCAAGTCGCGGAACTTCACCAGCATCGAGAAGCGCATCGGCCAGAACTTCACCGACAGGGTGCTGGGTGAGCTGTCGAACGCTTTTGCCAAGGTCACGCCGGTGAATTTCGAGATCAGCCATCTCGAGACCAATCCCAAGGCGCTGCTGCTGGCGCCGCCGACCAGCGCCTGCGTGCGGGCCACGCTGACCATCGACATCGAAGGCCGCGAGGGGGAGATGGTCTTCGTTCTGCCGAACACCGCGTTCGAGAAGGTCAGCCACATCCTGTCGCAGCAGTTCACCGGCGGTCAGCTTGGTGGCGACAGCGGCTGGCGGCTGAAGATGACCGATATGCTGGGCCACACCAACGTGCCGATGTCTGCGGTGATGGGCCAGGCGGTGCTGCCGATGCGCGACGTGCTGGCCTGGGCGCCTGGCGAGGTGCTCGACCTCGGCATCCAGACCGACGACCCGGTGACGCTCTGCTGTGCCGGGAAGGAAATCGCGCGCGCCGAGGTCGGCCATCGCAAGAATGGCCGGATCGCGCTGAAACTCTCGGAAAAGCTCTACGAAGAAAAGGACTCCCCCGATGACCTTCGTGATTGATATCGCTATTCTTGTGTTGCTTGTGGGTACCCTGACTTATGCTTGGGTGGTGGACCGGCGCGTTCGCACCCTGATGCGTGTGCTGCGCGAGATGGAGCCGATGATCGGCACCTTCTCCGAAGCGGTGGACCGCAGCGAAAGCACCGTCTCGGTGCTGCGTTCGCTGGGCCAGCAGGCCGAGCCGAAGGCCCGTCCGCAGCGCGAACGGGAGCCCGAGCTGACCCGTGGCGAGCCGTCCTTCCGGACCACCCGCGAGCGCCCCGCGCGCCCCGCCGGCGCCACCAAGGTGCCGGGCAAGTCCGAGCTTGTGCGCGGTTTCTTCGAGACCGTCCGGCAGCGCGAGGCCTGATCCCGAATGCGCCCGATCACTTTCGTTCTTGCCGGCCTCGCCCTTGCGGTCGTGGCCAAGATCGGCGTCACGCTGATGGAGGAGCCCGGCTTCTCCGCTGCGGATGCCGAAGACAACACGCCCTTCGTGAGCGCCGCCTCTGCGGCCGCCACCAACGAGGAGGCGGCCCCCGCCGTGCCGGCTCGGATGCCCGAGCCGCAGGTCTGCGAGGCGCCCGAAGAACTCCTTGCCTCGATTCAGCAGGAACGCGAGCTGCTCGAGGCGCAGAAGGAGCAGCATGCCAAGCGCGCCGCCGAACTGGATCTGACGGCGGAAACGCTCGAGATCGAGCAGCAGCGGCTTGCGGATCTCAAGACCGAGCTCGAGGCGCTGCTCGACAAGGTCAAGGCGGCGCACACCGCCGATGTCGACCGGCTCGTCGCGCTTTACCGCAACATGAAGCCCAAGGATGCCGCGGCGATCATGAACGATCTCGACATCGAGGTCTCGGTGATGGTGCTGGGCACGATGAACGAGCGCGACGCGGCCCCGATCCTTGCAGCGCTGACCCCGGTGCGGGCACGGGCGATCTCGCAGATCATCCTCGAGCGCTCCAAGCTGCCGGGCGATCAGCGTCTGAACGATATCAAGCTCTGACCCGGGCGGGCCGACGGCCCGCCCCTGTCTTCGCAATGCCTCACTCTGTCCGAGCCTTGGAATTTGGCGGTTGGCAGGCGGCGTCCCGGGCGGTTAGCCTGAGACCCGAAACGCCCGGGCGCGGGGCCCGCAGGGGCCGCGCAAGCACCGGGGAACAGGCAAGGAACCCGCGCATGAAACCCGCAACCGTGATCCTGATGATCGTCGCCGCCCTTGGTCTTTCGGCCTGTGGCGTGCCCTTCGTGCCGCTCATCTGAGCGCCGCCGGCGCCGAGCCCGCCCTTTCTCTGAGCCCTCCGAACCGCCGGCCCCGTCTCGGTCTCCGGCCCTGACGCCTGTTGCCCTCCACGATACAGCTGCGTGACGCGCCGCCCGCGCGCGCTATCTCCCGGTCGTGACGCCGCACGACCGGGTGCCCTGCTGTGCGGGTTGCAGTGCGATAATTTCGAAATTGTAATATTTCGGGAATTGAAATGTTTCGAATCTCTAAGTAAACCGCTGCGCGAAAGGGGACCATCCGTGCCGACTCTCGCAGACCGCCTTCTCGACAATGCCGGTGGGCCGCTCCCGCAGGAGCTGCGCATCCTGTTCGGTCACTTCGTGCTCTCGCACGCGCTCGACGAGCAGATGGATCACTGCCGCGTGGCCAGTGCCCTCGGCAAGGCCGAGCGCAAGCTGATGCTGCATCTCGGGGTGCCGCGCCGTATGGGCCAGCTCGCCGAAGCGCTCAATACGCAGCCTTCGACGGTGACGGCGGTGGCCGACCAGCTCGAGGCCAAGGGGCTGACGCTGCGCGAGCGGGATCCAGATGACCGCCGCGCCTGGCAACTTCGCCTGACCGAGCAGGGGCATCAGGCCCGGCGCGACCTGATCGAGCAGATCGTCGCGCAGTTCCGCGAACTCTCCGGCCTGACCCCCGATGAAATGACCCAGCTCGCCACGCTGATGGACCGCGTGGCCGAACGTATCTTGCAGAACGGACTGCCGAAGGGATTCACCCTATGACCATTTTCTCCCGGCTCCCCCGCGCCGCCGCAACCGCCGCGGCGCTGATCCTTGCCGCGTCGCCGGCCGCGCTCGCCCAGACCGAGCCGCAGCCCGCGCTGCGCCCGGTGAAGCTCGCCGTGGTCGAGGCCGGGGCCGAGCAGCTCACCCGCCAGTTCTTTGGCAAGGTGGTGGCGCGGCGCACCGTGGACCTTGCCTTTCAGGTCGGCGGCCAGATCGAGCAGTTCCCGGTGGTTGAGGGCAGCCATATCGAGAAGGGGGCGCTGATCGCGCAGCTCGACCTGCGGCCCTTCGAGCTTTCGCTCGATCAGGCGCAGCTGCAGAAGGAGCAGGCCGACCGCAATCTCGACCGCCTCGACAAGCTGCGCGGCGGCACGGTGAGCGAGACGACGCTCGACGATGCTCAGACCCAGGCCGGGCTGACCCGTATCGCCGTCGACAATGCCCAGATCGCGCTCGACGATGCCACGCTCTATGCGCCCTTCGACGCGCTCGTCGCCTCGCGCAGCGTCGAGAACTACACCACGATCTCCGCCGGCACCCCGGTGGTGCGGCTGCATGACATGTCCGAGATCCGGGTCGCGATCGACGTGCCCGAGGTGCTGATCCAGAAGGCCGACGTGGCCGATGACGTGAGCGTGCTGGCCCGCTTCCCGTCCTCGCCCGAGACCTACGAGATGACCGTGCGCGAGCTCAATGCCGAGACCTCCGCCATCGGCCAGACCTACCGCGCCACCTTCGGCATGGCCCCGCCCGAGGGGCTCGACGTGCTGCCCGGCTCCTCGGTCACGGTCATTGCGAAGATGAGCCGCGGCGAGCCGCGCATCGAGATCCCGGCGGCGGCGGTGCAGATCGCTTCCGACGGGTCGACCTACGTGTTCCGCTTCGACCCGAAGGGCGCCGCCGAGGGCACGCTCACCCGGCTGCCGGTCACGGTCGAGCCGACCGATGACGGCGGCGTCGCGGTGATCGCGGGGCTGCAGTCGGGCGACGAGATCGTCGTCGCCGGGGTCAGCGACCTGACCGATGGCATGGCGGCCCGCCGCTTCGTCGGCTTCGGCGAGTGAGGGCAGGGCGATGACCACCATTGCACGCCACTCCATCGAGCGGCCGATCTACACGTGGATCCTGATCCTGATCCTGTTCTTCGGCGGCATCTGGGGCTTCTTCTCCATCGGCCGGCTCGAAGACCCGGCCTTCACCATCAAGAACGCCGTCATCGTCACCCAGTATCCCGGCGCCTCCGCCGAGCAGGTGGCGACCGAGGTCTCGGAGCCTTTGGAATCCGAGATCCAGAAGATGGGCGAGCTGAAGACCATCACCTCGGTCAACCGCCCCGGCGTCTCGACCATCGAGGTCGAGATCAAGTCGACCTATGACGGCACCGAGCTGCCGCAGATCTGGACCGACCTGCGCAACCGCGTGGGCGATGCCCAGCTGCCCTCCGGGGCAGGCGTGCCTTACGTCAACGACAGCTTCGGCGATGTCTACGGCCTGTTCTACGCGATCACCGCGGACGGGTTCTCGGACGCCGAGAAGCACCAGCTGGCGATCTTCCTGCGCCGCGAGCTGCTCGCCGTCGACGGTGTGGCCGATGTCGACACTGCCGGCCTGCCCGACGAGGCGATCTTCGTCGAGCCCGACATGGCACGCGCGGTCAATCAGAACATCCCGCCCACGGCCCTGGCCTCGGCCATTGCCGACGCCGACAGCGTCGCGCAGGCCGGCACCATCGAGCGTGGCGGCTCGCGCACGGTGATCCAGCGCCCGCAGGGCGAGGACTCGGTCTCGGCCATTGCGGCGCTCACCGTGGGGGTGCAGGGCGAGATCATCAACCTCATCGACCTCGCAGAGGTCTATCGCGGCCGGCAGGACAACCCCGACCTGATCATCCGGCAGAATGGCCGCGAGGCCTTTACCCTCGGCGTTGCCGGGCTGGCCTCGGAGAACATCGTCGAGGTCGGCGAACGGGTCGATGCCAAGCTTGCCGAGCTCGACAAGGACATCCCGCTCGGCGTCGAGATCACGCCCATCTACCAGCAGCACGTGGTGGTGGACGAGGCGTCGAACGCCTTCCTGCTCAACCTCGCCACCTCGGTGGCCATCGTGGTCGTGGTTCTCGCGCTGGCGATGGGCTGGCGCGCCGCCGTGGTGGTGGGCGCGACGCTGCTGCTGACGGTGATCGGGACGGTGTTCTTCATGGCGCTGTTCTCGATCGAGATGGAGCGCATCTCGCTCGGGGCGCTGATCATCGCCATGGGGATGCTCGTCGACAACGCCATCGTGGTGGCCGAGGGGATGCAGGTCTCGATGCTGCACGGCAAGCGCGGCCCGGCGGCGGCGGACGAGGCGACGCAGAAGACCCAGGTGCCCCTCCTTGGCGCCACCGTCATCGGCATCATGGCCTTTGCCGGCATCGGCACCAGCCCGGATGCCACCGGCGAGTTCTTGTTCTCGCTCTTCGCGGTGATCGGCATGTCGCTGATGCTGTCGTGGATCCTCGCCATCACCGTGACGCCCTATCTCGGCAACAAGCTCTTCGTGACCAAGGATGAAGGCGATCACGACGCCTATGGCGGGTTCTTCTTCCGCCTCTTCGGGCGCACGCTCGACCTTGCGCTGCGCCTGCGCTGGCTGGTCGTCGTCGGGCTGATCGCGCTGACGGCGGTGTGCTTCAACGCCTTCGCCAAACTGCCGCAGCAGTTCTTCCCCGACAGCAACACGCCGCTGTTCTTCGTGCATTACAAGCTGCCGCAGGGCGCCTCGATCGCCAAGACCTCGGAGGATCTGAAGGTGCTCGAGGACTGGCTGGCCGAGCGCGACGAGGTCGTTGCGACCACCACCTTCGTGGGGCAGGGGGCAACGCGCTTCATGCTGACCTATCAGGCCGAGAAGGCGAACCCCTCCTACGGCCACATCATCGTGCGCACCGCGACGCTCGACGAGATCCCGCAGCTCAAGTCCGATCTCGACGCCTTCGGCGCCGAGGCGCTGCCGCAGGGCGAAATGCGCACCAAGCGTCTGGTCTTCGGCCCCGGCGGCGGCGACCCGGTGGCGGCGCGCTTCTCCGGGCCCGACCCGGAGGTGCTGCGCGACCTCGCCATCGAGGCGCAGGCGGTGATGAAACAGGCCAGCGACAAGATCACCACGACCCGCACCGACTGGCGCGAGCAGGAGCTTGTGCTGCGCCCGCTCTATGCCACCGACCGGGCGCAGGCGGCGGGGATCAGCCGCGACGACATCTCGAAAACGCTGCTGACCGCCACCGACGGCACGCAGGCCGGCACCTATCGCGAGGGCGAGCGGCTGATCCCCATCCTCGTGCGCGAGGACCCCGAGAGCGATCTGACGCTGATGGACCAGGTGATCTATTCCAGCGCCGCTGAGTCCTTCGTGCCAATCGAGCAGGTGATCGACGGCTTCGAGTTCATCCCCGAGAACACGCTGGTGCATCGCCGCGACCGGGTGCTGACCATCACCGTGGGTGCCGACATCGTCGACGGCGTGACCGCCGCCACCGCCTTCGGCGAGGTGCGCGGCGCGGTCGAGGCCATGGAGCTGCCGCTGGGCTACAAGCTCGAATGGGGCGGCGACTATGAAAGCTCCAGCGAGGCGCAGGCGGCGCTCGGCACCCAGCTTCCGGTGAGCTTCCTGATCATGGTGCTGATCTCGATCCTGCTGTTCAACGCGCTGCGACAGCCGCTGATCATCTGGCTGCTGGTGCCGATGTCGGTCAACGGCGTGGTGCTGGGGCTCGGCTTCACCGGGCTTCCGTTCAGCTTTACCGCGCTTCTGGGCCTGCTGTCGCTGTCGGGGATGCTGATCAAGAACGGCATCGTGCTGGTCGAGGAGATCGATCTACTGCGCGAGGATGGACAGGCGCTGCGCCCGGCGATCATCCGCGCCTCAACCTCGCGCCTGCGCCCGGTGGTGCTGGCGGCGGCGACGACGATCCTCGGCATGGCGCCGCTGCTCGGCGATGCGTTCTTCGTGTCGATGGCGGTGACGATCATGGGCGGGCTGGCCTTTGCCACCGTGCTCACGCTGGTGGCGGCGCCGGTGCTCTACTACATCTTTTTCGCGCGCGAAGAGCGCCGCAACGTGGCGGCGTCCGCGCAGCCCGCGGTGTGACGGGCTGATCACCGAGCCGCCCGGCAGGACCGGGGCGAGAGAGACAAGCGCGACGCGCCCGGCGGCCCCACCCGCCGGGCGCGCTGCGTTTTGCGGCCCCGCGATCACGGCGGCGAAAAATTCTGCGCCTCCATACTGGCTCGATACTTCCTGCAACGCGGCTCCTTCGGGGCCTGCGATACCGGCCCGGCGCACATCGGGTGCGCCCGAGCTGCATGGAGATGCATTGATGACAGTCACCGTCAAAACCCGCGCCAGGTTCTTCGCCAAGCTCATCCTTTCGAGCACTTTGTCCCTGTCTCTGGGGCTGATCCCGCTCTTCGCGATCGATGCCTCTGCAGGGCAGAGCGCGCCCGTCGTGGCCGAGGCCCCGGCACAGAAGCCGAAACAGCCAAGCGGCCAGCCGCCGCGCGAGGCGCTGAAGGCCTGCGAGGGCAAGGCGCAGGGCGAGACCTGCTCGGTCTCGCTCCGCGACGGCCCGAAGGTCAGCGGCACCTGCCGCGCCCCCGAGCGCAGCGCCGCCGCCGCCTGCATGCCGTCCGGCGGCC